>LVBR01000125.1 GCA_001604495.1 Acholeplasmatales bacterium Tener_01
GCCAACTTTCGATTTTATCATGAGCGTAATTTGATAACTCTTCGATATCCATATCTTTATAATCACTATATTCAAGAACTTCAATTACTTCATAATATACTTTATGACGTTTATAAAGTAAGCCATCGTTGACTTCTTTTGTTCCACTAATTCCACTAATTATCAGTGGCGTTTTAGTAAGAGTAGCAAACTTTAGGGCTGGGGCTTTAAATTCAAGCAAATAATCGTCGCTTTTATTTCTTGTGCCTTCAGGGTAAATTGCAAGGGATGCACCTTTTTTAACCCATTCAACACCTCTTTTAATTTCACCCATATCTTTCAGTGAATCAATTCGATCAAATTTTAAGTAACCAATTCCATGAATCATCTTTCCAAAGAAAGGAATCATAAATAGAGATTTTTTTGATGCAAAGAATAGATCTTTCTTTCTATATACTAAATCCATAACTAATGGGTCAACATTAGATACGTGATTACTAATAACAACAATATTTCCCTTAGGCACTTTTTCAAGGCCTTTTTTGTAAATCTTTACTCCAAATAGTGATACTACACACCAAACAAAGGCGTTATAAATCTTGTGTAAAGCGCGGTTATACTTCTTTGGCTTTTTCTTGGTATTGATAAAACAAGAAATGATAAAGGCTATAAGGAAAAAAACTAATACAAAACCAATAATATATGCAAAGAAAAATGCTAAAGCTAATAAAACAATCTCAATCACTTGTAAGTTATTAAACGATAGTGAAGTTAGTAAACTTAATCCAAGTGAAAGAATAATAACAATTAACTTAATCATAATTACAAATCAATTACATCCTTATTCTCAGTTGGTTGTTCTTCTTTTTCTTTAGTATTAGCCAAAGCATCGATTGTTGCGAAGACCCCCTCAATACATAGTAGTACACCAGTAACGATAAATATCCATTCAAGTGTTCCTTTTTGATTGAATAATAGTAGTGCTCCAATAACAATCATAATAATTGGTGCTACATACCAAAAAGCATTCATCTTGGCTTTTAGGTATAGAATTAACTCAAATAGTCCATATACTAAAAGTAGGGCTGCTAAAATATAAATTACTATTGTTGCATAAAGCCATCCAAATGTAATAATCAGTGCTCCTATAATAATTAGTATTACACCATTAGCAATAAGCTTTTTAATAATAGCAATTACACCTTCAATAACTAACAATGCACCAAGCACTGTCATTGCAATACTTATAACTTTATTTTTAAGAATGATAAACAAAACACCTAATACAATTGTAGCTATTGAAATAACTAATTTTTGTTTTTTACTCATAGTATATACCTTCTTTCTATATATAAATTATATCAAAATGACCCTATATAAGCAAACAACACTCATTACCAATAACGTAATGAGTGTTACTTATTTTTTATAAAACTTTCTCTACTTCTCCCATAATAATGTAGTGAGGTTCGATACCATTTTGATAAATACTTTTAGCATAGTCTGGAACATCATTATAATCCATTTGTGCTAAATAAATCTTCTTACAAACAAATGTTTGACTTGCTTCATTAAAACCAACTGTATCATCAATAGCTTTTAAAGTAATCTTAGTTAATTCCAGTTTATTAGTATCACGACCAGATAGTCTTCCAAGTGTTAACAAATCATCGTGATAGTTAGGTGGGAAAAATGAAACAGTGAAATAATCATTTTCTTTTAAGTACTTAAATGTATAACGATCTGGTCTAATATAGATTGTTATTACATCCTTATTCCATATTGTTCCCATTGAACCCCAAGATATTGTCATAGTGTTATAGTCATTAGTGTTACCACTAGTGACTAATGCCCATTCTTTATCAAATTTATCAAAAGGATTAATTAACATTAAGATTCTCCTATGCTATGGTAATTTCTTTTATCTAAATATAAACTATTGTCAACTTCTTTAAAGTAACTATCAAAACTCTTCTTAGAATTTGTACATGAAATAATACCAACTGATAATGTTAAATCATATGGTTTATTTAATTCTAAACATTTTCTTCTTATTATTTCTCTTACTTCATCCGCAATAATTGAGGCTTCAATGTCTTCATTTGTATTACGCCAAGCACAGAAGAATTCATCACCACCATACCTTGAACTAAATCCGTGGTGTTTAGCAAACACTTCTTTAATAGCTTCAGCTGTAATAATCAAAGCCTCATCGCCTTCACTATGTCCATATGTATCATTGATATCTTTGAAATAATTGATATCAAACAAGAATATATACAAAGGATTTGCTTCACTTATTGCATCTTTTTGGTCATTAATAAATTCAACAGCTTTTCTTCTATTAAACATTTGTGTTAGTGCATCAGTATAAATAGATGATTGTTGAAGTGAAATAAACATAAAGAATATTACACTAAATACCGCAATTGGAATAATAGTGATTCTATCAAAGTAAACATCAAGTAAAACCCAAAAGATTAAAAACGCCATTGAAATGATTAATGTTATGGCATATTTTCTTGATGAAATGGTTTTTGCTTTAATAGTTTTAATGATAGCCATTATTGTAATAACAATGAAATAAATAAATGAACTTACTGGAAGTAAGATATATAATGGTCCATTAACATTATGAATAGTATCTGAAACTGAGAATACCATTCCATTAAATAATGATATTACTAGTAATATTAAACCTGTTAAAAATGGAGCCAGTCCTAAGATATCAACAATTCCGCCTTTAGTATTAAATTCAAAATGTGTCATTGTGAATGCATAGAAGCAATAAGCTGTGAATATTGCACTGCCATAGGATAGAAAACAGATAACAGTAAACAACATTTTTGGTAGTTCTATTACATCGTACTCCTGCATTGTCCAAAAAGTGTTCATAACAACATAAAAACAAAGTGTTAAAATGAACATTTTAAAATAGATATATTCTTTTTTCTTTAGTAAGTCAGGTGTTGTTTTAAAAAACATAAACAATGACAGTATAATGATAAATATGTTAAAAACGAAATACATATCTAATACTGTGAAATTCATAGTATCATCCCCTACTAGACCTATTTTATCAAACATTTTAAAATGTGTCTATAAAAAAATGTGCAATAACTTGCACATTAGTTTAAATCTTTAGTTCCATTTTGGTACATCTTGCCCTCATTCCCATTTTTTCATAGAAAATTTGGGCATCGTTACCTTCCCAAACGTTTAATGTAATAAAAGCGCACCCCATATCTTTCGCTACCCCTACTACATAATCAAACAGTTCTTTTCCTATTCCTTTTCCTCTATATTCTTCATCTACACAAAAGTCATCGATAAATAAAGTTTTAGATTTAAGTTGATTTTGGCTATTAGTTTCCTCCACTACACAAAAAGAATACGCAACAACCTTATCACTTTTATCTGTGTAAACGTAAATTGGTGATTTAGGCAAATTAATTATTTCTTTTAATTCAGAAGCGTTGTATTTTGTTGTGTGGGGCTTAAAGATATCGGGCCTAATAGCTGCGTGTAGTTCTAAAACTTCACTTAGAAGTTTTAAGATTCTATCAATATCTTTTTCATTTGCTCTTCTAATCATAATACCTTCCTTAGAGCAAAATATTATTTAAATTAATATTTTCTTATTTTACCATCAAGTCCATGTAGCATTACATAACTACCATTGTTCTTGCTCTTGCATAGTGCTTGTGCATAATCTAGGGCTTCTTTTTGTGTTGCAAATAATTTGATTACTTTATCTGATCCTTGAATAAATACTTTCCATTCACGACCATCCTTTTCTCTTTTTGAAACATGATAAGCAACTTTTGGTTCTGCCATTTTAAATTTTCCCTCCCATAAAATAAATAATGTTATTAAACATCAATAAAATTATATCTCACAATTAAAATGTAAGCAATATAAGATAGTAC
>LVBR01000126.1 GCA_001604495.1 Acholeplasmatales bacterium Tener_01
TAATATTATATGTTTTCATAAAATCACCTATCTAATTATAACACTAAATGAGAATAAGATATCTATTAATAATTGGAAAATAATAAGAAATATGATATAATCAGTAAATGTATGAGGTATATTTATGAATAATAATCCATTTAAAGGAAAATCTATTTTTGATATTGGGTTAGAAGTTGAAGAAGAAAACAACCAAGAAGAAGATGTTGTTGAAGAGACTTTGGATGAAGTTGAAGAAGAAATAGACGAAACTAACGAAATTTTAGATGATCCTAATCAAGATTATGAAAATGAAATAGATGAAGAGCAAGATGAACCTTTAGAAGAAGACGCGCCTGAGGAAGATGCTGAGGAAGTAAGCGCTCCTAAGGAAGAAAATCCATTTAAAGGTAGATCAATTTTTTCATTAGATGAAGAATTTGGTGAAGAAACTTTAGATGATGCTTTAGACGAAACTGAAGAGCTAGACGAAACTAATGAAACTGAAGACGAAGCTTTAGAAGAGCCAGTTGAAGAGGTAGCTAGCGAAGCCCAAGAAGAAGCTGAAGTTTTAGAAGAACTTCCTGAACCTAAATTTGTTTTAATAACTGGAGCTTATGGTGGTCTTGGTAGAGCTGCTATGGAAGAAGTATTAAAGTTAGGTTATGCGGTGTTTGCCCTTGATTTAGATATCGACGAAGATTATATTAACGATAATGTAATGCCTATTCAATGTGACTTGACTAATGAAAGAAGCATTTATCAAGCATATGCTACTATCAGTGAATACACTGAAAACTTATATGCGATTATTAACTGTGCCGGAGTTTTTTATTTTGATACAATGGTTGAAGGTAGTGAGGCTAAACTTAAGAAGATTTTTGATATTAACTTCTTTGGTACATATCGAATCAATCAATTATTCTTGCCATTTTTACAAAAAGGATGCAAAATCATCAATGTAACAAGTGAAGTAAGTGGATATTCTCCTCAACCATTTATGGGTTGCTACACAATAAGCAAGAAGATGGTTGATTGTTATAGTGATGTCTTACGTCGTGAACTTAATTATGTTGGTATAAAAGTTATTAAGATTCAAGCAGGTTCATTTAGAACAGGATTATTTAATAAAGTTAATATTGAATTTGAAAGAATGTATAATTCAACTGAAGTATACAAGAAGCAACTTCAAAAATTAAAGTTTATGATGGACCGTGAACTTCACAAACAACATAATCCTTATGTCTTTGGTAGAGTTATTAGACGAATTCTAAAAAGAAGAAATCCGAAGATTTGTTATCGCATAAATAGAAGTAGATCACTACGATTCTTAAATTCACTTCCTGAGAAGTGGCAAGATAGAATCTATAAAAGAGTTATAAAATAATGGCTAAAATAGTTGTTATTGGTGGAGCAAATATTGACTTCATCGGAAAAAGTAATGATGAACTAATTAGTGGCGATTCAAATATCGGTAAAGTTACCATGTCCTTTGGTGGTGTAAGTAGGAATATTGTTGAAGGGTTGGGTAGACTAGATACTGAAGTAGTATTTATTAGTGCAATTGGTAATGATACACTTGGAATTAAACTAAAAGAAGAATTATCTACTTTAGGAGTTAAGGTAATTACACCAATTGGTGAGTATAAAACTGGAATGTATCTTGCAATTCATGACGATAAAGGCAAGATGAATCTAGCACTTTGTGATCAAGATAGTGTTGATTATATTACAACTGACTTTATTACTAGTCTAGATAACATAATTTCAGAAAGTGAATATCTACTTATTGATACTAATTTAAATAAAGCGACCATTGATTATCTACTTAATAAATATCAAGATAAGACAATCTTTTTAGATGTCATTTCTATTAATAAAGGAAGAAAAATAGTTGATAACGTTGATAAAATTACATATCTAAAATGTAATGAAATTGAAGCAGAAACCTTATTTGGTAAAAACTATTTTGATTCATTTAGTAAAAATACTTTGATTGTTACTAGAGGCTCTAAAGATATCTTATATAATGTAGGTAAAGATATTAAATGTAGCAAAGTTACTAAAGCAAGTAGTATTGTAAATGAAACAGGAGCAGGAGATAGCCTACTCTTTGGTTTTATTTATGGTATTATTAATGGATATGATATTGATAGCGCCCTTGAAATTGGTAAAAAGTGCGCAAAGTTATCACTAGAATCTGAATGTGCTGTTAGTAAAGAAATTAATATAGAAGCAATAAAAAAATAGCATCAAGCGATGCTATTTTTTATTTTATTAAATTAAGTAGGATTATTAATATATCTACCATTTTATTCATTTCATCAATTGATGCATATTCTAGTGGTCCATGATGGTTATAACTACCAGTTCCAAGGTTTGGTGTTACAATTCCACCAAATGATAGTCTTGCCCCATCAGTTCCACCACGAATTGGAATGTATTTTGGTGTTAGGCCAATTTGTTTAATTGCACAATTTGCATATTCTAAAACATATGGCTTCTCTAATACCTTTTCTTTCATATTTAGATATGATTCTTTGATAGTACATTCAACCGCATTATAACCATATTTAGTATTTAGAGCATCTTTAATATCAATGAATTCTTGCATTTGCTTTTTAAATAGATTCATATCGTGGTTACGAATGATATATTCAGCTAAAGTTTCTTCAACGGAACCAGTAATTGATGTTATATGGTTAAAGCCCTCATAGCCTTCAGTGTTATCTGGGCGAATATTTGGAAGAAGTGCATTAAATTCCATTGCAAGTAGTTGACTATTAACCATTTTTCCTTTAGCACTTCCTGGGTGAATTGATTTACCATGGAATTTAAGGAATGCTGTTGCCGCATTGAAGTTTTCATAATTGATGATATCGATATTACCACCATCTAGGGTATATGCAAAATCAACTTTGAAATAATCATAGTTAAATAGATATGTTCCTTCACCAATTTCTTCATCTGGAGTAAAGCAAACAAAGATATTTGGATGAGGAATGTTTTCTTTTATTAATTTTTCTACTAGTGTCATAATAATTGCAATACCAGCCTTATCGTCAGCGCCAAGAAGGCTAGTTCCGTCAGTAGTAACTAAGGTTTGACCAACTTGTTCAGTTAACTTAGGAAACTTTACTGGGTCAATTGTATTACCATTCTTTAATTCAATTGGACTTCCATCATATTTTTCAATAACATTAGGTTTAACAACTCCACTACTTTCAAGTGCGGTATCTAAATGGGCAACTAGTCCTATAGTTTTAGATCCTTTAATGCCATCAAGCTTTGCATATACATATGAATTATCATCCATAAAGGCATTATCGATACCTAATTCTTTTAATTCATTCACTAAGTATTTAGCTAACTCTTTTTGTTTTTCAGTTGATGGGTGAGTGTTTGTTGAATCGCTTGATTGAGTATCAAAGCTTACATATTTTAAAAATCTTTTTAATATAATATCTTTCATAAAAACTCCTTTTTGATTATTTTACCACAGAATTAAAAAAAGTCATATCATTTGATATGACTAATTTTTATTATAATTATCTTCGATATTGAATTCGATATTTGATTTTGTAAGGAAATCTTTAACAACATCAATAGTTATTGAG
>LVBR01000127.1 GCA_001604495.1 Acholeplasmatales bacterium Tener_01
TTATAATTAGATAGGTGATTTTATGAAAACATATAATATTAATGAGGTTTTAAAACTAATAGGTGAACATATCTTCTTTTCAAAAGAAAAATATAATCAAGAAGAAATATACTATAAATTATCTAATAATAAGATTCATTGTTTTAATACTCATTTCTCACTTTATTTAGATAAAAATGAATTCTTAGATAAGTTTTTTGATACAATCTTTTATTTATACGAAGAAAGTACTGAGGAAGAGGAAGCAAATAACAAATATTATAGGCAATAAAAAAGAGCAATTAACATTGCTCTTTTAATTTTTCATTATCTTTGTGTAGTAATTTTTCAAATAGTTTTTCTATTAGTGGGAACATTACTTCAAGTATCAACTCAAATCCCAAAACCACAATATGAATATGAACATGATGTTCAGTAGGTGAGAAGATAAACAAAATAGATATTACGATCACCGCGATTGACTCTATAATATTAACAATTTTAACTCCTAGTACTTTATATTCGTGGATAACTTCGCTTATTTCCCATTCTTCTCTTAGAATTGCCCATGTTGCCCAAATGATACATAGTGGTACAAAGTGCTTATCTTGATTTAAGAATAGTAATATTACACCAAGCACAACAATCAACAAATCATCAAGGCATTTAGGAGTCTCATCTTTAACTAAGTGAGATGAAATTTTAATAATTGAATCTTCAATTCCATAAATAATCATTAAGCTTCCAACTAAATAATTAGCATGTTCAACTAATTGATTATTAAAGATTAAAATTAAAACTCCCAAAGTACAAAATACAATAGTTTTAATTATTTGTGATTTCTTCATTAGCTACTCCTAACTATTCCACTATAAAATACTAATTAAATTATTTAAAAACTCATCACACGAATGATTTCCTAAATTAGTTAAAAATACAAACCTTTTATCCTCACTTGGAATAAAACCAACTATCGTATTAAAGCCGATTGTTGAACCACAATGATAGATGATATCTATTCCTTTGCGCTTAATATGCCTAATTCCTAGTGCATATTCAGTGTTTTCGCCATTTTCTAAGATATTTGGTGTGAAAAATTCACTATCTAGTGTATAAATTGACTCAAGATACTTAAGCCATTTGACTAAATCATTAACATTTGAGTATATTCCACCATCACCGATTGTGGCTGAGCACCAATATTGGTCACGAATAACTAGCTTATTATCCTCTTCCAAATGCCCATAAGCACGCCTGTTAACCTTAGTTTTACCTTCGTAATTAACAACTGTATCAACCATACCAGCTTTTTTAAATACTTCTTTATCTAAATAGTCACTTAATTTAACACCACTTACTTTTTCAATAACTAGTCCTAGTATTACAAAAGCAGTATTACTATATTGATACCTACTACCAACCTCAAAATAAGTATGATCTTGCTTTTTAATAAACTCTAATACATCATAATCACTAATTTGCTTATCAGTATGTTCCATTGATTCATAATCAATTAATCCTGATGTATGATTTAGCATATTTTTGATAGTGATGTCTTTGGCATACTCACCGATATAAAAAATATCGTTTAATTTAGTATCATATGTAAGTTTACCATTTTTTATCAATAAATAGATTCCATAGCCAATAAATTGCTTTGAGACACTTGCAAGACGAAAGTTTGTGTTAAAATCGATTTTTTCGCTTGAAATTTCGCCTCTAGTGCCGTTTTGGGCTAAGACCTCACCATTTTTCGCACCGTAGTAAAACGCGAAGCCTTGGTCATTTCTTGTAACAAGGTTTTTTAGTAAAATCTCTTTAACGTCCTTTAATTCGACTTGTTCGATGATATGAATCTCTTTATAGCCTTCTTCCCTACTTGGAGCCTCAACCGAAGAATAATAATGGTCTAAAACATCAAGTGGAAAATATCTATCAATACCTAGTTCATTCCTTTTTACGATTCTTTCATAACAAGCCTCATAACTAATTGGGAAATAGTATGCTTCCATATCATACTTGATATCGTATGGAGCAAGTTGTCTAACGATA
>LVBR01000128.1 GCA_001604495.1 Acholeplasmatales bacterium Tener_01
GTTGATACAATCTATAAACGTTGTAATATTTTATAGAAATTATTGCCACCTAAATAAGGTGGCTTTTATTTTGGTAAAATACTTATTATTTAGTGTGTATTTTTATACAAATTAAGCTAAAAATATGATAAAATAGAAGAGGAAAATTATGAATGGAGTGGTCTTATGAAAAATATTTCTCATTACAAAGACAATATAAAGAGGACGATATTAATTGTTGATGATGAATATATCAATAGAGCCCTACTTGACAACATTGTCAATCAAGAATACAACACTTTGTTTGCTGAAGATGGTGAAGAAGCCTTAAAACTAATGAATGATACTAATTATCATATTTCACTAGTTTTACTTGACTTAATGATGCCTAAAATTAACGGCTTTGAAGTTTTAGATATTGTTAGACAAGATGAAAGACTTAAAAAGGTTCCAATCATCGTTTTAACATCAGAACTTAGTGCTGAAGTTACAAGCCTTCAAAAAGGAGCCGTTGACTTCATCTCTAAACCATTCGAAGCACCTGATGTAATTTTGGCTAGAATCAAAAAAGCGATTGACCTTGAAGAATACGTAGAAGTCATCAAAAACACCGAAAGAGACCATTTAACAGGCCTATTTACGAAACATTACTTCTTTGAATACATCAATGAATACGAAGAATATAAAACTTCGATCAATATGGATGCGGTTGTTTTAAATATCAAAAGATTCCATCTAATAAATGAAATAAGAGGTCATTTATATGGTGATTTAGTATTATCATTTATCGGTAAAAAGCTAAAAGAATTATTTGATTATTATGAAGGAATCGTATGTAGAACTGATGGAGATACATTCTATCTATTCTTTGAACATCAAGATGATATTGAAAACACATTAGATAAGTATTTAATCAAACCAGTTGTTGATAAATTCCATGATTTATATTTATCATTTAGAATTGGTATTTATCAAAATGTACCAGTTGATGCTAACATTGAAGATGTCTTTGAATGTGCCCTTCACGCATGTAATTTGTTAAGAAAGAATTACAAAGATTCTTTCTCTTATTATGATGTTGAAATGCATAATAAAGAAATATTCAATGAAAGACTCATCAACCATGTTGATAAAGCATTAGAAGATAAGGAATTCAAAGTATTTTTCCAACCTAAATATGAAATCCATGGAGAAAAACCAGTGCTTTGTAGCGCTGAAGCGTTAGTTAGATGGGTTCATCCAGAATATGGTATGATTTCTCCTGGTGTCTTTATTCCACTATTTGAAGAAAATGGCTTAATCCAAAAGATTGACTACTATGTTTGGAATGAAGTAGGAAGAAAAATAAGAGAATGGATGGATAGATTTAATAAAGTTATCCCCGTTTCTATTAATGTCAGTCGTATTGATATTTATGATCCACTACTTGAGAGTAAACTAATGGGAATCATTGAGAGAAATAAGATTGATATTTCAAGCTTGATGCTAGAAATTACTGAATCAGCATATACTAGTGACTCTAAAACAATCATTGAAACCATCACAAACCTAAGATATAAAGGTTTCTTAGTGGAAATGGATGACTTTGGAACAGGATACTCAAGCCTAAATATGGTATCTAATCTTCCAATCGATATTTTAAAGATTGATATGAGTTTTATTAAGAATATGTGTAACAACGAAAAAGATTTGAAGATGGTTGAAATACTTTTAAATATCTCAGAATTTTTGAAAGTTAAAGTAATTGCTGAAGGTGTTGAAACTAAAGAGCAATATGACTTATTAAAAGAAATGGGATGTGACATTATCCAAGGATATTATTTATCTAGACCACTTCCATCTGATCAATTTGAAGCAATAATTTAAAAGGATTAATAATGATTACTATAGATAAACTAAAAGCATTCGGCGCTGATACCGAAGATGGACTTAGACGTTGCTTAAATAAAGAAGATTTCTACTTATTACTTGTTAATAAAGTTATCGCATCAACTAATATCGACGAATTAAAAAAAGCAGTTGGTGAAAAAGACTACGCAAAAGGCTTTGAAATTGCTCACTCTTTAAAGGGAACATATGGCAATCTATCAATAACTCCAATTTATGAAGTTATTTTAGAAATATGTGAGAACTTAAGAGTTCGTCGTGAAATGGATTATTCAAGTGACTTATTAAAACTTGAGACTAAATATAAAGAATTGAAAGAACTATAAAATGAATAAAGCAAATTATATTTTAGAAACATTTGATATTACAAAAAAATATAAAGAAACTGTAGCTGTTGATAAAGTAAATATGCACATTGAAGAAGGTGACATCTACGGTTTCGTTGGTGAAAATGGTGCTGGTAAAACAACAATCATTCGCTTAGTAACTGGGTTATCACTACCTAATAGTGGTGAATACTCTTTGTTTGGTGTTAAAAGTACTGATAAAGCTATTAACGATGCCAAAAGAAAAATAAGCGGAATTGTTGAAAGTGTAACAATCAACCGTTCAATGACAGCACTTGAAAACTTAAAACTACAATGCATGATCACTTCATCTACAAAAACTGATGAAGAGTTAATCGCATTAATTAGTAAAGTTGGACTTAACTATGAAGAAATAAAGAACAAGAAAGCTTCAAACTTCTCACTTGGTATGCGTCAAAGACTTGGTTTAGCGGTTGCCATGGTAAGTGATCCTAAGTTTATCTTACTTGATGAACCAATGAATGGCTTAGACCCTCAAGGTTTTGTTGAGGTACGTGAAATTATTTTAAAGCTTCATGAAGAAGGTGTAACATTCTTAATCTCATCTCACATCTTAAGTGAGCTTGATAAGATTTGTAACAAAATCGGTTTTATTTCTCATGGTAAACTACTTGAAGAAATATCTATTGAAGATTTACATAACAAATCAAGAAAGAAAACTGTTATCGTAACAAAAGAACAAGATAAGCTTTTAGATCTACTTAAGAATAAACTAAGTCTAAGTGATTTTGAAACTGAAGGTGACAAGATTTCTATTTACGATAACACTGATATTAATGATTTGATCAATTTAATAAGTGAAAATAAGATTAATATTAATTCATTCAATGTATTAGAGGATACCATTGAAGATTATTATATTAATCTAGTAATGAGAGGCAGCCATGAATAAAGGTATATTTAAAGCTGATTTGTATCGTATTTTTAAGAGCAAACTTTCATTTGTTAGCTTGATTTTGGCTGTTGGTTTTCCTCTATTTATGAGTTTGATGTATTATGGTATTGATCTAATGATGAATGCCTTAGATGATACTGAAGACATGATGTTTAGTTTGTTCAATGTAAGAACTCTTATTGCATCAGCTTACTCATTAAGCGATAATTTGGGATTAATTATTCCGATATTTGCGGCAATATTTGTTTCCCTTGATTCAACAAACGGAACAATGAGAAACAAGATTATCTCAGGTGCAAGTAGAACTAAAGTTTACTTGTCACACTTATTTGCATCAATGCTATACAATGCAATTATTATTACTATTTATGCATTGTTTACTATTTTATTTGGACTAATATTCTTTGATTGGGGAGTTGAATTTGCTGGAGAAGAAGTAACAAGATTTATTTATCTAGTGATAATTGGAACAATGACATTTATCTACATTGCTACAATCTCAACACTTCTTGCTCTTATTTTAAATAATGTTGCCCCCGCAATCATTTTTACAGTTTTAATTTCTGTTGGATTAGGTCTTGCCACAACCGTAATAAGACTAATCGATTATGAAGACTTCAAGTATTTGGTATACCTTATCCCAACATTCTCAACCGGAAGTGCCCTACTATTTAACCCTACAATTGATAATATAATGTTTATTGAAGGAGTTTTATCACTAGTGGTATTTGGTGGATTAAATACCTTCCTTGGAATACTAGTATTTAGGAAGAAAGAATTAAAATAATAGGTTTACTTAAACAAAGGAGACGCTACAATGGTAAATATTTTTAGTAGAGATTGCTATATTTCCTTTTTAAAGGAAGTGGCACTTTATTTGACTGATAAATGTGATAACTTTGATGGAATAAAAGTGCCATTTTTGCTATATATTTGTAGCGACATTGATAAGTTTTACAAGTTTACTGAAGAGCTTCCTAAGGTTAAAGAAGAACTAAAAGCAGATTTAGAATTCTTTATGATTAGTGACCCCGCAATTAACTATAAGGATGAAGTAATTTATGCCTACCCTGGCTATAAAGCAATTGTATGCTATCGAATTGCGCATATTTTATTTAAAAATGATATAAAGCTATCAGCCAGAATTCTATCTGAAATTTCCCACTCACTAACTGGAATTGATATTCACCCAGGAGCACAAATTAAATCACCATTTTTTATTGACCATGGAACTGGTATTGTAATTGGTGAAACAACAGTAATTGATAGCTATGTTAAGTTGTACCAAGGAGTTACTCTTGGAGCATATTCACTATCAAATGTTGAAGCAGTTAGGGGCGTTAAACGTCACCCAACAATTGGTAAAAATGTTACTATTTATTCATGTGCATCAATTTTAGGTGATATTACAATTGGCAGTAACTCAATAATTGGGGCGAATGTTTTTCTAACTGAAAGTGTCCCTGAGTCAATGAAAGTATCAATTAGTAAACCACTTTTAATAATAAAGGAGAAAAGTCGATAAGACTTTTCTTTTTTCGTAAAATATATACATATGATTTGATATTTTAGTCGAATTAAAGTATAATAATATTATAAATAAATGGATAATAGGAGGAAATAATTATGCCATTAGTAAACACAAAAGAA
>LVBR01000129.1 GCA_001604495.1 Acholeplasmatales bacterium Tener_01
AGAACAATTATTATTTTATTTCAAAAGTTACAAAATTAAGTCTTTTTTTTTAATAATTGAATCAAATTATAAAAAACCACTTAAAAGATATTTAAGTGGTTTTATTGCTTTTGGGCTTTATAGTCCCATTCTTTCCTTAGATTGTTTAATAATCTTGTAATAGTATTGTAACATAAATTTCTCATTGACACTGTTATCTAAATCACTGATGTCAATCCATTTTACTCCACTATTTTCATCTTCTTTTACTATCAGTTTTTCATCTTCACTTGCCAAAAAGACATAAGTTAGATTCATATGAAGATGGTTTGAAACAAATTTACCATTTTTATAATGCTTATAAACGGGCAAAACCTCAAGTGATATTATATCCTCTGAAACAGGTGTCAAATTCTTTATTCCGGTTTCTTCCATAACTTCGCGTTTAGCAACTTCAAACAAGTTGGCATCACCATCGGCATGACCACCTGTCCATGACCAAGATTTAAAGATATTATGAAAAACCATTAATACTTTAGTGAAATCTTTGTTTAAAACAAAACCACTAGCACTCATGTGAGAAAACAAAGTATTACGATCTAAGATTTTATCGCCACACATTTCATATAGTGATAAAATCATATCTCTATCAGCTTTTTCTTGATCACATTTAGGTATATAATTCTTTACTTCATCTATGTAATTATTCATAATTTATATTATTTAACCCTTTTAATTCTTAACGCATTTAAAATGACAGTAATACTACTTAATACCATTGCAAGGGAAGCTATCATTGGATTTAACATTATTCCAAAATAACTTAGAGCTCCTAGTGCAATTGATATCATAATTGTATTATATAAAAATGCCCAACAAATGTTTTGTTTAACTACTCTAATAGTTTTTTTACTGATATTAAGCAAAGTGTTAATGCTTCTAATACTATTGTTCATGATGATAATATTACTGCTATTAACTGCAATGTCACTAGCACCACTTATGCTTATTCCACAATCACTCTTAGCTAGGCTAATAGCATCATTAATACCATCACCAACCATGATTGTTGTACCAGTCATCTTCTTTCCATCGATGAAGATGGCTTTTTCTTTTGGAGTAGTGCCACTTTGATAATCACTTATACCAACTTCACTTGATATTAGTTTACAACTTGCTTCATTATCACCAGATAATAATATTGGTTTAATACCTTTAACATTTAAATCTTTAACTAAATCGATAACACCACTACGTACTTCATCACTAAATGTGATTATTGCACCAAGTTGCATATCAACACTAACAAAGATTACAGTCTTTCCACTTGATAAAAATTCATTGATTTTACCAGAATAATCCGATAAATCGACATTATTTTCTTTCAAATAGCCAATATTTCCAACCAATATTTTCCTATTATCAACTATCCCACTAAGACCTTTACCGCTCTCATTTACCAAACTTGTAACATCTAAAATTGGTGTGTTTTCTTTTTGTGCTTCTTTTGTTATTGCTTTAGCAATAGGATGAAGCGCCTTAGCTTCAATTGATGCTACATAGCTAAATAGATTATCATCTTTAATAAAGTATTCGATGTGACTGATCTTTAATTCTCCAGTTGTTATCGTACCAGTTTTATCAAAAACGATATTCTTAGTGTTTGGTAGGACTTCAAACATTGAATTGTCTTTAACCAAAATTCCTCGTTTTGCACTCTCCCCACTTGCAACAACCAACGCAATAGGAGTAGCTAAACCCAATGCACATGGGCAACTAACTACTAATACTGTAACAAAAATATTGATTGATGTATTAAAGTTTTTACTAAAGGCCCACCAAAGAATAAAGCCAATAAGCGCTACACTTATTACAAAATAAACAAAATACTTACTGAAAGTATCAGCTACTCTTTGTATTTTTGTCTTAGAGTTTGTGGCTTCAACTACAGTTCTTACAATCTCACTGACTGTTGAATTCTTGCCAATTCGCTCAGCTTTATATTCAATATAACCATCTAAGTTAATTGCTCCAGCAATTACTTTGCTTCCTTTTTCTTTCTCTTTTGGAAGAGTCTCACCAGTAATTAGTGATTCATTGATTAAGGCAAAGCCACTTTCAACTTCACCATCAACCGCAACGCTTTCACCCTTCTTACAAACTAACAAATCGCCTTCATTTACTTCATCGATTGTAACCTTTTTAATCTTTCCATCGACTAATAAATTAGCATAAGAAGGTGTAAGAAGCATCAAATCGCTGATTGCAGTGGTAGTTTTGCTTTTAGCTTTAGCTTCAATAAAGCGACCAAGTTTAATAAAGAAAATAACCATTACACAAGATCCAAAATATAGTGTCTTATTATCGCCATTTAAGTTAGCCACAAATCCATATATACTATATAGAAAGCTACTTACAACGCTTAATAAAACCAAAGTATCCATACTTGGATTATTAATCTTCACACTCTTTATTCCACTATTTAAAATATCAAATCCTAAGACGATACTAATAATACTTAAGCACCCCATAATTATTCCACTTAAAGTCATATTAAATAAATCTATATGGAATATTTCAAAAGCATGAAAAACAAGGGTAACTAAAAAGATAATAGATAGAATAATTAGTTCAATTACTTTCTTCTTTTCATTCCTCTTATCACGCTTGAAATCATCAGGCCCTAGTGACTCAAAACCAGCACGACTTACAAACTTATCTAAGTCACTAAGTGATAGGATTTTTTCATCATATTCAATTGTGGCATTGTTCATTATTAGGTTGACACTAGCGCCAATAACTCCATCTTGCTTGTTTAAAAACTTTTCTAAGCCATTTGAACAAGCACTGCAGCTCATGCCACCTATCTTTAGAATTACTTTTTTCATATTATTCTTTTATAATACTTTCTATAAAATGTCTTACTCCATCATTATTACAATCGTATTCTGTGACATATTTGGCTTCTTTCTTCACTTCGTCACGGGAATTAATCATAGCACATCCGTATTTTGCCACATTAATCATTCCTAAATCGTTTAGATTATCACCGATAGCAATAATGTTATCACGACTATACCCAAGTAAATCTACTAAATAAAGTAAAGTCGATCCTTTATTAATTCCTTTTTTATATAACTCAAAGGCAATATATTCTTCAAAGTCGCCCCATAAAGAATACCCTACTTCACTACTATATTTATCTAATGAGTTGATAAACTTATCGTATCCTTCTTTTTTTATGCTACAAGAAATGGTAATCGGATCTTCTTTTAAGATCTCATCAATTTCTCCTTCGTGTAAAACTATATCTTTTCCTTCGTGAAACATCCACTCAGGGATTGCTCTTTTATCATTGAAATATTGGTTATTAAATTCAACAATATTTATTCCAATAATATTATCTTTGTTTTCTTTATAAAGAGCACTGATAACTTCTTTTTTCATTGGAAAGAGAATCTTTTTACTTACCTCATAGTCTTTATCAAGCCAAGCGATACCACCGCCATCACTAAAAATGACTGGACAAGTTATCCCAAGTACTTTTGAATAGCGAGTAGTTCCTTGATAAGGCCTACCGCTATTAAGGATAATTAAATGACCCAACTTAGTAAGCTTTTGAAAATACTTGATAGTTTCATCACTTATTTTTTTGTTATCATCTAAAAGAGTACTATCTAAATCTAGACTAATAACATATTTATTTTTTAAACAATCTCTTATTTTTTCCATATTATTATTATAAATAAAGAGCAAGTTAAAGTCAATCAAAGTGCTTCTTATAAAAACAATAAAAAAAACTAGAATTGATAAACAATTCTAGCATTTAAAATCAAATGGTACACCCTCGGGGGTTCGAACCCCGGACCCACTGATTAAGAGTCAGTTGCTCTGCCAGCTGAGCTAAGGGTGCACAAAACTACTATGATATTATACAACAAACACTTCATTTTTGCAAGTAATATTTAAAAAAATTGTGAAGTCACTCTTCACAATTTTTCTTATTTATCTTCATTATTAATTTGTATACTCCTAAACTCGCAAAGAATGTTCCAACATTTTGGATTGTTGAAACGATTAAAGGATAAAAGCCTTTAAAGGTTGAATATAAGACTGTTAGTGGCCATGTTCCAAAATCACGGCTTATTAACATCAAATTACTGTCTAATATTAGATTAGTAATATAGGCTAATATACAAACAATGTAAGTTAAAACTAAGTATCCTATAGCATTCTTAACGCTTGGAATATATTCTTTTTTAATAACAATTAATAACCCAACATAAATTAATACCACATGGTAAACTAGGGCATGAATTGTTAATACGTGCAAAAATGGATGAACTAGCATACATGTATTTGGGCAAATAAAGTAAACTATACCACCAATTATTGCACCATGATATAAAAATGAAAGTCCTGCTGCTCTTACTCTACCTTTAAAGTAGCCAGCTAAAAACGATGCGTAAATGAATATTGAACAAAAATACAAAGGTATCCAATCACTAAATGTAACATCGCTTCTTAAAGTTAAGTTCCAAATAATCTTTAATACTTCTAAGATGAATGTTACCCAAAATGAAATTCTAATAACCTTAGTAACATTTAAATCTTTCTTTTTTAATGAAAAATATAATAACAAGGTAACCATCAAAATTGCAACTAAGGCAAATACTAAGTGTTCCCAACCGAATAATCCTGGTATTTCACCAATTCCATCTTTAAAGAACGCCATCGTCTACCACCTTGTTACTAATTGTATTTTCAATAATTGCAAGTATCACAATTAAAACAATCATGTAGTTAATGAAATAATAACTTACATCGATCATTCCATATAAACCAGATAGTAAGAATCCCATCAAAACTAAGAACTTCTCTTTGTTCATTTTCTTTACTAAGTAGAAATACTTTTCAAAGAAATGATATAACAAAGCTAAAAGTCCAAATGTTCCCATTGTTAAAATGGTATGTAGAAGTGTTGAATGACCCCATTGGTATTCGCCAACACCTTCTTCTAATATATCATAGAAAGGTGAAAACATTCCGCTACCAAATAATGGATGCAATTTATAATTAGCAATTACTTCTTCATAAATTGGTTTGCGTCCGTTGTAATTACCCATATTTACTTTTAGTGCATATTCAATAAATCTCTCATAATAATCATGATATTTTAGATATAGCACTTGGAAAAAGACAAATAGTATTACAGTAAATGATATCAAAGTGATAAGATATGTCTTTTTATCTTTAGTTAAAAAGGCACAAACAGGAATCATTATTAGTAATCCTAAAGCCATTGCGGCAGTTGCACCACGTGAATAAGAAAATAGGATTGCTAAAAACTGTGATATAAAGATTATAGAAAATCCAAGTTGTTTGAAATTCTTATTTGTTATTGATAAATACAAAGTAAATGGCATTGTAAGAAGTAAGATAAGTGAAGAATTGTTTTCAATTCCCCAACCAACATCAACACATTTAGTGAATATTGATCCTACTGTATCATCATTTATGATGTAATATGTTACTACTTGAAGCACAAGTAATATTCCTAATGCATTTACAATGTGACTAACTTTATTAAAATCAAATTTATTGTTAGATAAGCAATAATATAAGAATAATATTGCTCCTCCCATTCCTAAGCATCCAAAGAATTGCATCTTTGAATAATCAGTTTTGATTGCTATTCCACCAAGCGTCATTGCTAAAGCAAGTAGCGCAATCCCTATAAAATTCTTTCCTAAATTAAATTTTGGTCTATGTATTATTTGATGAAGTATTAAACCTAATACTAAGCATCCAATTCCAATAAACAGTGCATATGGCATATTAATAACATAAAATGGATGAGCAAAAATAAAAGGTGTATACATAATGATAGGCACCATTAAATCACAAGTCTTATTAAATATTGCTATAACAATAAATGATATTCCGATTAATATCATCGAAATCCATTCACATTTATTTAAAACTGATTCGTTTAGTTTTCCATTGACTGATAAAAAAGAAAGAAGCCAAAATAAAAAGATTAAAATCATTACTATATAACAATATAGTTTTGATTTTT
>LVBR01000130.1 GCA_001604495.1 Acholeplasmatales bacterium Tener_01
GGTGTAATAAAACAAGTAAATAGATTCTATATCTACACAGAAAACTTTAGTGATCGCCTTGTAATTGAAGATTATATCGATGATTATAAGAATGTAAATCCTGATAGCATTATTAGAATTAGCTATAGCGATTATATGAAGCGAGTAACTGAAGAGTTCTCAACATTTGTTAAAATATTAACTAAAGTATTGATCATCTTTGCGATGATTAGTTTACTAGTATCATCTATACTAATTAGTATTATTTCATATATTTCAGTTTTAGAAAGAACTAAAGAAATTGGAATTTTGCGTTCAATTGGTGCAAGAAGAATCGATATCTTCACAATCTTTAGCAGTGAAACAATGATAATAGGTATGGGTAGTGGCCTACTTGGTATCGTCTTAGCGCATATATTAAGTGGACCAATAAGTAGTATTGTAAAGAAACTGATAACTGAAAATGCCTCAGTTACAACAGGACTAACATCATTTAGAATTGTCAATTTCACATTAGAACAAACATTGATAATCTTAGTTGGTAGTATTTTACTTACTGTCGTTAGTGGTATCATCCCAACAATCATCGCAAGTTTTAAAAAACCAATTGATGCCCTAAGAGGAACTAGAGACTAAACTTAAGAAAGGGGGCTATTATGGCTATAATTGAAGTTAAAAATTTATCATATAAATATAGCAAGAAAAAACATGCCTTAGATGATATATCATTTAAAGTTGAAAAAGGCGAATTTGTTTCAATTGTTGGCCATAATGGAAGTGGTAAATCAACACTTGGTAAACTGCTTTGTGGGCTTCTTTCAACAAGCAAAGGTGAAATCATAATCGATGGTATCACCCTTAGTGATGAAACAATTGATTCAATTCGTCAAAAGATCGGAATCGTATTCCAAAATCCTGACAATCAATTTGTTGGAGTAACTGTTAAAAATGATATTGCGTTTGGCTTAGAAAATAGAAGTCTAGATGTAGATGAGATGGAGGCAAGAATTAAGAAGTATTCTAAACTTGTTCAAATGGAAGACTTCTTAGATAAAAACCCTGAAAACTTAAGTGGTGGCCAAAAGCAAAGAGTAGCAATCGCTTCAGTTTTAGCTCTTGAGACTGATATATTAATATTTGATGAAGCAACATCAATGATTGACCCTCAAGGAGTGCTTGAAGTAACTAATGCTATCAAAGGCTTAAAAGCTGATAAGACAATCATATATATCACTCATAACCTTGAAGAAGTATTAATGGGTGATAGGGTAATTGTCCTAGAAAAAGGTAAGATTGTTTTAGATGATAAAGTAGATGAAGCATTTAAGCGTGAAGATATTTTAGCAAATTCGAAATTAGAATTATTAAAGCAAACTAAATTAATCAATTTAATCGAAGAAAATGGATTAAATAGAAAAGAAGAGGTAGAAAAAATAATATGGCAATCAGCTTATCAAAGGTAAGTTTTGCTTATGAGAAGAGTCGAAAGACGGGACCTCTTTATGTACTAAAGGATGTCGATTTAAAAATCGATACAAAAAACAATGAATTTATCACAATCATTGGACACACTGGAAGTGGTAAAAGTACTTTAGTACAACTATTTAATGGCCTACTTACTCCAAGTAGCGGAGAAGTAAATGTCTTCGATAAGATAATAACTCATAAGAAAAAAACAAAATTAAAGAGTGTTAGAAGAAGAGTTGGATTAGTATTTCAGTTTCCTGAATATCAACTATTTGAAGAAACAGTATTAAAAGATGTAATGTTTGGTCCTAAGAACTTTAGACTTGATAATATCGAAGAGCGCAGTAAAAAAGCTATTTTAGAGGTAGGATTAACTGAAGAA
>LVBR01000131.1 GCA_001604495.1 Acholeplasmatales bacterium Tener_01
TCCTAATGCCTTCTTCCAGTTTGATGATATCTCGGCACTTCTTGTTGGGTAACCAATTACCTCAACTTCAAATCTACCATCACTTCGATTTGTGATAATTGATAGAAGTCCTTTTTCATCAATGAAAGCAAGTTTCTTATCTTTACTCTTAAATAGTCCACTAGCTTGTGTCAATTCAAAGAAACCATCTTGTCTTAAACGCATCTTGTAAACTATATCTTTATAATTTAGAGTAAAGAATCTATCTAAATAAATCATTGCCCAACTAGAACGTGATGGGTAGATACCCGCATAGTCTTCAACACGGCATTGTAAGTAACTTGCTTTGCCGTTTGAAACTTCTACTTTGCATGAAACTCCAGTTTCACACTCTAAAAGTCTTGCGTTCCATTCTTCGCATTCAGCTATTCCATTTGCTTTGTCAATAGCTACTACGCTTGCTAGGCCTTTATCTTTTAATATAATCAAGCTTACTTGATTATAAATATTGTCACCATTAACTAATATAACTTTTCCTAATGTGTTCTTATATCTTTGAGAAAAATCTAGTCCTAAGCCACTCTTAGTGATGCCATCAACTTCACCTTTAAAGAATGGTTCTTCTAGCATTGCATCAACTGAATCTTTCTTTAAGATCTCAATTCCATTATATAAGCCATCATTAATGAATAGTTTACCAATTTTAACTAAATCATTGACACTTAAATAAGCATTAAGTCTTGCAGGAAGAAGGGCTTTGATTGGTTCAAATACTTCTTGACCCATTGCATCGTAACTAACATCAATTAGTGAACGGTATGTAGCGTAGTCTTCTTCTTTTTCAATGATCTTAGCATCAATTTCAAGAGGTTTAAAAATACATTCATTGATATAGTCTAAGAAATTCATTTGAGAAACTTTCTCAACAACTATTCCAAGTAATGTATATCCTAAATCACTCTCAGCTCCCATTGATTTAGGAGGGCAGATCAAATATTGATCTTTTAAACAATTTAACACTTCATGAAAATCACTAGTATCGCTCTTTAGATACATGTTGTAGTTGATTGATGGGATACCACTACGATTATTCATGATGTCACGAATTGTTATTTCGTTTTCATTGTAACGATTTTTAATTGCAAACTCAGGGCAATATTTTCTAACATCTTCAAATAAAGATATTTTACCTTTATCATGAAGTTGCATAATTGCTATGGCAGTAAGCAGTTTAACAAATGATCCAATAGAGAACTTGGTATCATTTGTTGTATATCTGTGATCAAATCCTTTTTTAAAGTTCTTTTCACATATACCACAAGAATGAGAAAAAAGCACATCATCCTTGTTAAAAACACAAGAGCTAAAAGCATTAATCTTATTCTTACTTACTAAATTATCTACTTGTTTAATAACGCGACTATAATCAGCCATTTTCTCCTCCTTATTAGTTTTATATAGCAAAAAAAGCCTTCCCTAGAAGGCTTATTTTAAATCAAGGTAACTTCTTCAAATTGAAGTTCCACAGAAGCAGAGCCACCAAATCCTTCGATAAGGACTTTAACAATGCCTCTTTGTGTATCAATTACATCGATTGTGCCATCTAGGCCTGTAAATGATCCATTGATAATCTTAACTTTATCACCAACAGAGCCATCAAATGTTTTCTCAGTTGATATACCACACATCTTTAAGATAGGTTGTATTTCCTCATCTGACATTGGAACCGGTTTAACTCCACCACCGCTTGATCCTAAAAGACCAGCAACCATTGGAGTATTTCTTACCACAAACCAAGTATCATCAGTCATTACCATGTTAACAAACATATATCCAGAAAATGGTTTTGTAACTACTTCTTTTACTTCACCGTTTTTCTTCTTTTCTTTTGTAATAACTTCAGGTACTAAAACATCGAAAATAAGATCAGTCATGTTCATTGACACGATTCTTCTTTCAAGGTTTCTCTTTGCGGCACTTTCCATTCCACTATAGGTTTGAATAATGTACCATTGTCTTTCTTTCTCGTTCATTTGTTACTCCAATTAGAATTTTGATCCAATCCAGTTAAACAGTTTTACAACGTATCCAAAAATCCAATCTGAGAAAATGAAGAAAATAACTAAAACAAGAATAAATGCAAATACAATTAGAGTATTCTTTAATAGTTCTCCACGTGTAGGCCATGAAATTCTCTTTGCTTCTGAAATAGAAGGTTTGTAGAAAGGCCATACTGCTAATACGAATGAAACAGCACCTAATACGATTAAAATCCATGCGAATGCTTGTGGATAATCACCAATTAGGAATACATTTTCATTGATTACTAAACCTGAAGCTCCTTCTGTGTTGATTCCTTGTAATACTAATACACCTAATAACATAGATATAATTGCAAGGAATAAAAGAATTAACCCTTCATATTTATATTCTTTTGTAAAAATAGATAAAATTCTATTTTCTTTCTTCTTTTCTACTTTTTCTGCCATTGTTAAATCCTTTCTATTTTGTTTCCTTGTGCACTGTATGTTTGTTGCACTTTTTACAAAACTTTTTTATTACCATTCTGTTAGGATTGGAAAGCTTGTTCTTATCTACTGTGTAGTTTCGTGATAAACATTCTTCACACACCAATATTACTTTTTCTCTCATAATCCACCCATAAATATCATATAATATTTTACCAAAAATCTCCTAAAATGTCAAGGATTCTTTTCACCCATTGAAAAACTAATTTGCATGTTATTTTTTCTTAGTTTTCCCTTGGCACGAGCAACCGCATTATAGATACATCTTTCATCAGTATCTAATATTCTAGCCGCGTTACTTGCCTTGACTCTATCAATTATTAGCATCCTAAATGATGCTTCTTCGAGCCTACTTAAGCAACTAAAATCGATTTTTGGTTCTTCAAGTATTATATTTGTTTCTTCATATAATTCATAGCATTCAATATCATCAGTTAAAATAATCGCAAATTCAAATTTGTTTATCGCTTTAGCCAATGTGAAAAACTTTCTTTGAAGTATTAAATCAAAATATTTATTAAAACTCTTAATTGATGTTACTTTATAAGTTTTAACAGCTTTATTAAGCATTATAAGCCC
>LVBR01000132.1 GCA_001604495.1 Acholeplasmatales bacterium Tener_01
CCTAAAATCAGTAACATCTTAAAGACAATGAAAGATGTTGGACTTGGTTACATTAAACTTGGCCAACCAGCCACAACACTTTCAGGAGGTGAGGCCCAAAGAGTAAAACTTGCTAGTGAACTTCACCGTAAGATTACATCAACTGCCCTATATTTACTTGATGAACCAACAACTGGCCTTCATAGTGATGATGTTAAGCGCCTTTTAGAAGTAATAAACTACATTGTTGAAAAGGGTGGAACAGTTATTATCATTGAGCACAACCTTGATGTTATTAAGAGTGCTGACTATATTATTGACTTAGGACCTGAAGGTGGCGATGCCGGTGGCAATATTGTAGCTATGGGAACACCAGAAGAAGTAAGTCAAGTAGAAGAGAGTTATACTGGACAATATTTAAAGAAAGTTTTATAAAATTATGGTTATTTGTTTTGACCTAGATGGAACAATTCTAGATACATACAATTTAATAAGAGAAACTTTTATTCAAGTTTTTAAAAAGTATTATCCTAAGTTTCAACCAACAGAAGAAGATTTAAGAACTTATTTTGGACCATCACTTGTTGAAACATTTACCAAAGTTGGTTGTAGTCCAGATGAAGTAGTTATGATGTATGATAACTACCGTAGAATAAATAAAGAACTACAACCCAAACTTCTTAAGATTTATCCAGGATGCATTGAATTATTAGAACGACTTAAAGGAAAAGGATATAAACTTGCAATACTATCCAATAAAATAAATAGTGTAATAGTAAGTGGACTAGAAGAAGTAAATGCCAGAGGTTACTTTGATTTAATTGTTGGGTATGATGATGTTGGTAAACCTAAACCAAGTAGAGAAGGACTAGATCAAATAAGAAAGTACTTTAATGATGATGTACTTTATGTTGGGGATAGTCCTGGAGATATGCAAACTGCTAAAAACAGTGATGCCATTGCCATTGGAGTTAGCCAAGCAGTAATAACTGAAGAAGAGTTATTCGCATCAGGTGCTGACTATGTTATTAGTAAAATAGGCGATTTAGATAAACTATTGGAGGAATTAAATGTTTGATATTTTAATAATAGGTAGTGGACCAAGTGGCATGACTAGTGCAATCTATGGTGCAAGAAGTGGCTTAACTGTCGGTATCATTGAAAGGGGCGCCCCAGGTGGAGCTATGGTCACAACTGCCTCAATCGAAAACTATCCTGGTTTTAGTAAGATAGATGGTGCAACACTATCTATGAATATGTTTGAACAAATGACTAACCTTGGTGTTACATTTATCGGTGAAGAAGTATTATCAATTAAAAAAGATAATGATATATTTACAGTTGAAACCAATTACGCAAAATACGATAGTAAAACTGTCATAATCGCTACTGGAACAATGCAAAAAAAGCTAAGTGTTAGTGGCGAGGATAAATTCACAGGGCGTGGAATCAGTTGGTGCGCTATTTGTGATGGCTCTTTTTACAAAGGAAAAGATGTAATAGTTGTTGGGGGAGGTAACAGTGCCCTAGAAGAAGCAATGTATTTAGCCTCAATTTGCAAAACAGTTTATATCATCCATCGCCGTGATGAATTTAGAGCGGATAGTATGCTAGTTAATAAAGCTAAAGAATTTGATAATATCAAATACATTCTATCAAGTACAATCAAAGAATTCTTAGGAGATAAAAAACTTGAAAAAGTGTTAATAACTAACCTAAAAACTAATGAAGATTATTTGATGGATATCGATGGCGTATTTGAATTCATCGGTCAAACTCCTAATACTAATTGGTTGAGTGAACTTGGGATTGTTGGTGAAAATGGATTTATCAAAGTAAATAGCGAATTTGAAACAACTGTAAAAGGACTATTTGCTTGTGGGGACGTAATAGATAAAGGAGTAAGACAAATTGCTACAGCTGTAAGTGATGGAGCAATTAGTGCACTAAGTGCCAGTCATTACATAAAATAATGTCATTCTCATCTGATGTAAAGAAAGAGATATCTAACATCGAATTAGAAGAATGTTGCATGAGGGCTGAACTTTATACAATCATTCGCTTTCGTAGTGAAGTAGTTATTTCTTTAGGTAACTTTGGAGTAGAGATTATTACAACACTTTCATCTACTGTTAGAGAAATTGTCAGTTTATTTAAAAAACTATACAATGTTGACCTAGAAATAATTGCTATTAAAAAAGATAAATTAGATTATAAGACACGTTTTAAGATTACCCTAAAAGAGAAAGGGACAAAAATCTTACAAGATTTAATGATAATTGATGAAAACTTTAATCTAATTGATGAGATAAACTACGACTTATTTAAGAAGGAATGTTGTTGTGTTGCAGCAGTAAGAGGCGCATTTATTATCCAAGGATCAATAAGCGACCCAACAAAAAAGAATCGCTATCACCTAGAGATTGTTGCCCCAACAATCGAAGATGCTAATTTCTTAGTTGAAATCTTGGATAAAGTAGATATTGATGCTAAGATTATCCATAGAAAAAAAGGATATGTTGTTTATATCTCTAAAGCTGAAAACATTTCGGACTTTTTACGCTACACTGGCGCAATCAACTCTTTATTCTTCTTTGAAGATATAAGAATTGAAAAGGACTCAAGAAACTATGCCAACAGAATGGCAAACTGTGATATCGCAAATGGTGAAAAGAGCATTAAAGCAGCCAAAAAGCAACTTAAAGATATCGCTTATTTAAATGAGCATTACGGACTTTTGAAATTATCACCAAGGCTTATGGATGCTGTTATTTTAAGAAACTCTTATCCTGATGATTCATTAAGTGAATTAAGCGAAAGAAGTGAAGAAGTAATTGGTAGATATATAAGTAAAAGTGGTCTTAGCCATTGCTTTAGTGATATTAGTAGATTAGTTGAAGGCCTAAAGAGAAGATGATATGGATTTATATTGAAAATAATAAGTTATTTTGATATAATATCTAAGAATAATAGGGAGAAATGATTATGAATAAGAAATATTCTGCACCTACAACAAACAAAAGAAGTTTTAAATCAATATTATTCTGGGGATTAATTTTTGCAATCTCAGTATTCTTTATTGTTTTTATTATCTT
>LVBR01000133.1 GCA_001604495.1 Acholeplasmatales bacterium Tener_01
TTCTAAATGATATTTATTAATAACTTCCTTTAATGCGTAATACATCTTATCGGCTTTTAATAATTCTTCTTTATCAAATGAATAGTTAGTATAATCATTATCAACACTAGTTTTATAATAGATTTCTAAAACTTCATTTAATGATATATCAACTAACTTAATACCAAATTTATCGATTATCTTTTTTTGTGGGATTGATGAAATTAACCAATCACTTGGTGAACCAATTACACCTAAATAATGATATTCTTCTTTCTTTTGATGAAGCGCTTTAATTCTTGAAGCAATGTATTTACAGTCGCCATGTAACACTTCACCATTTAATGAATTTAGATTTAAATATGTCATAATTTCAAGTGATGCGGCTAAACTATTATTTGCACCACTTGTAAGTAGATAGTATGGCTCTTTTAAATTCTTTAAGTTTTCTAAAAATAGCCCTTCACTACCACCACTAGCAATAAAAATGAGTTTTAAATCACAATCATAATCATCAAGTGATGCCTCATTTAAGTTTTCTCCTAACTCTTTTTCAATACAATTAAGAAAATCTTTGTTTTCTTTTGAAAAAGTAGCTGACTCATGAAGCATTGAGCATAATAACGATACTTTAATCATAAATAATCCTATAATACTATTTTTTTAGTGTTTTCGTGTTCTTTAGTGAACCACTTTATTTGACTATCAACATACTCAGGATCACCTGTAGTATAGATTGTAATCTTGCCTTTTTCTTTACTATCGTTTAATAAACCTTTTTTATTTAATACTTTCTTTAAGTATTCACCAGTTGGAATGCCACATTCAATTAAATTAGCATTAGGTATATTGGCTTTTATTTCTTTTTCTAAAAGTCCAAAGTGAGTACATCCACATACTACTAAATCGATATTCTTATCTCTTAAGTCTTTTAATTTATCGCTTACTACTTCCATGGCATAATCAGTTCCCATTTGTTGGGCCTCACATACTGGAACAAATTCACTCGCTTTAACGTAGTAACGAGTTCCTTTCTTAAATAAGCGTCTTTCAATTCGCTCTTTGTATTTATTTGAGTCGATTGTGGCATTTGTAGCTAAGACTAGAATGTTTTTATTCTTACTCATTTTATAAGCATAATCAGCAGTTGGGTTAATTACACCAATAATTGGAATATTAGTTAGCTTTTTTAAATGAGCTGAGTTTGCGGTTGCGGTATTGCAAGCAATTACTATTGCTTTAACATCTCTTTTAAGCAAGAAATTAGCTACATTTGTGACTAATGCTTCAATTTCTTCTTTAGGACGAGTTCCATATGGGCAATTTAAGGTGTCCCCAACATAGATATAATCCTCATTAGGAAGCAAATCATAAATCTTATCTAAAGTAGTGATTCCACCAATTCCTGAATCAAATACTCCAATAGCACGTTTATCACTCATAATTAATAATCTCCTTCTTATGTCCATATTATACTCTTATTTTATTTATCACTCAATAAAAAAAAGGTTGCCAAGGCAACCTTTACACTTTTATAAATAACGTCTTCTTCTTAAAACTAATACTAATCCCATAGCACTA
>LVBR01000134.1 GCA_001604495.1 Acholeplasmatales bacterium Tener_01
TGATGAAAATTATGAATTGTATGCACGGAAGGCATTTCTGATATTAAAGTTTATGTCCTATCTGGGAATTATAAATACAAATAATCAAAAACCAACTATGGAGGAAAATATGAATCCCAAATTTATTACCTTTTTCGATGAGCACAAGGATTTCTTCAATTCCAGTGCTAAAAAAAGCATATTTATGTTAGGTGTGTTAACGCAATTTCTTCTTAATATCCAATATGTTGATAAAAAAGGAGCTACACCTTTCAGAAACAGATTGAATGGGTTGAAATTGAATAAGGAAATTATCCAAAGAATTTTCACCGAAGTAATAGAAAAACTTGAAGAATATGATAAAAATTATTACAAAGAATTGGAGAGAGAGATCGCCGGCCTCTTAGTCCAAGGTGGATTAGAAAAGCTTTCCAATGACGAAATCAGCTTTTTCTTTACTTTAGGAATGGCTTTGAATCAAGAATTTAAAGACCAAGATGAAGATAAACAAGAAGAACAAACTGGAGGAAACAATGAGTGAAATTAAAAGAACAGAGATACTATTTCTCTATGATGTCCAAAATGGTAATCCTAATGGTGATCCTACGGACGAAAACAAACCTCGTATTGATGAAGAAACTGGTTATAACATTGTTACAGATGTTAGATTAAAGAGAACAGTTAGAGATTATATGTTCAGTTATTTAGGTTATAACCAAGATGGTGTAAAGGACATTTTTGTCAGGCAAACCTTTGTTGATAACAACCCTGAAAAAGGATTAAATGATGGAAAAAATAGAGCCAAACATTATAATGATAACCTGGATAATATACTAAAGGCCTGTATTGATATTCGTTTATTTGGAGGAGTTATTCCTTTGGATAAATCTTCCATAACTTTTACTGGACCAGTTCAATTTAAAATGGGACATTCTTTACACAAAGTCGAAAGAATGTATATAAAAGGTACGGGAGCTTTTGCTTCAAAACCAGGTGCAAAGCAACAGACATTTCGGGAAGAATATATATTGCCATACTCATTCATTGCCTTTTATGGCATTATCAATGAAAATGCAGCAGAAAAAACAAGATTAACAAATGACGATATTGAAGTTTTAAAAGATGCTCTCTGGAATGGTACTAAGCAACTAATAACCAGATCCAAAATGGAACATAATCCCAGAATGTTATTAATGCTTACGCATAAAGCAAGCAATTACTTTATTGGCGAATTAGATAAGCATATACAACTTAAAACAAATATACAAGATGAGCAGATTAGGAGCACAAAAGATTTTAAGCTTGATATGGCTGAGTTAAAAGAGATTATTGATAATATGGGACCGGATAAACCAGAAATATTTTTAAACAAAGATCCAAATCTTGTTTTAGAGGGCTGGGATTAATTTACTACTAAACTAATTAATAGGAGAGGATATGAATCCCAGTAAGATTCTTTGTTTCGAGCTTTTTGGGGACTATGCTCAATTTAGAAAATTCTTTGCGAATATGTCTCCATTAAGCTTTTCAATTCCCCCAAGGACTGTTATAACAGGTATAATTGGAGCAATTTTAGGGATTGATAAACAAGTAAATCCTGAAACATTTGATGAAAGTAATAGTTTTCTTGCACTCAGAATAATTTTGCCAGTTAAAAAAACTAAGATTGCCCATAATTATATAAAAACGAACACTTCACTTAGGCAGGTTTATGATTTTAAAGAACACAAACCTACCAATATTGAATTCTTGAAAGATGTCCGTTACCGAATCTATTTTTCTTGTTCCGAACAAGATATATATAATAAACTAAAAGAACTTTTGGCAAGCCATTGCTGTTATTATACTGTCTCTTTGGGAATTAGCGGATGTCTGGCGAATTTTGAATATCTGGGAGAATTTGAAGTAGAGGTAAATCCTTCAGGATCGAGATGCAAAGTAAACACAGTAATTCCTTTTTCTTTAATACAGGAGATTTTTCTTGAAGATACACTAAATCTTCAGAAAGTTGTTATCCCTGCTTTTATGAACAATCAACGGGAAGTTCTAAAATATGAGGAAGTCCTTTTTGAGCAAAATGGAGCTCCTATTGATGTTATAGTAAAAGATAACACTTATTTAGTTAGAGAATTACAAGATATAATACATGGATTTTAATCTCTATTCTCATCCAAAGATACTTTTAAAGGATCACCTACAGCAGGTACTAACCACTGGTCGTAATAGATTTGAAGAAAATCAATTATATCAGCGTGATTTGCAACTACTTGAGGTGATCCTTGCTTTTCATGATTTAGGGAAAGCATCTACTTATTTTCAAGAATATCTTTCTGCTAAAAGACCGGGATCAAATTTATGTAAACATAGTGAATTTTCTGCTATATGGGCATATTATATCTGTCTGGAACAATTTAATCTTGATGATTTAAGCTCTCTAATTGCATATTTAACTGTTAGATGTCATCATACTGATTTAGGAAATGTTTCTGATAAGTTAGTTCCAGATCTTGAGATGGAAGAGCTTTTAGAGATAAATTCTAATATAGATTATCCAGAACTGAATAACATATATGGTGATTTAGACATTAATGTTACTCTATCAGAAGAACTATTTCGGAAAAAATTATGCCAAGTAGAAAAGAAACCATTTAGGGCTAAGTTCAGAGCAATAAAAGGAAACTTACAGCAAGACGAATGGATAAGAATATACTATTTATTTTCTCTTCTTATCTGGGCTGACAAGAATGTCGCAATTTTCAATAGAACTCAAAATAGCATAAACAAAAGAAAATGGGAAAGCGAGTATGTAGATAGCTATAAGAATAAACTGAAAGATACTGGAACTGTAATTGATAGCATCCGAAACGAAGCATATAATGAACTTCCTCTAAACCTAAAAGAACATTGCAATAATTATTCTATAAATATGCCAACTGGCTCGGGAAAAACTATTTGTTCTTTAAAGGTAGCTCTTGAACTCTTAAAAAAGAATAATAATCTTCAACGGATTATATACAGTTTACCTTTTACTTCTATTATAGACCAAAATCATCAAGTATTTCAGGATATTCTAAAATCAAATTCAATTTCTGTTACTTCAGATCTTATTTTAGCTCATCACCATCTTTCCGAGTTATCTTATTTTTCTGAGCAATATGAGTATTCTGTTAATGAATCTGAATTCTTAGTTGAAACATGGGATAGCGAACTTATAATAACAACTTTTGTTCAGCTATTATCATCCTGTTTATCTATTAGAAATAGAAACTTGAAACGCTTTCATCGTTTAGCTAATGCAGTTATAATTCTTGATGAAGTTCAGAATGTTCCTCACAAATATTGGAAATTACTAAACTATATATTTACTTTATTAACTACTCAGCTCAATTCAGTTGTTATTTTAGTTACAGCTACTTTGCCAATGATCTATAATCCAAAATATAATCCTATAATAATAGAATTGGCAAAAGATAAAGACCGTTGGTTTTGTGAGCTTAATCGTATCAAAATTGATAAAACCCGTATAGCGGAAAAGCTTGGCATCGAAGATTTAGCAGGAATAATAGTAAAAGACCATTTAGCTAATCCAACAGCTAAAAGGTTAGCCATAGTAAATACAATCAGGAGTTCGCTTGAATTATATAAAATTTTAACAGAAAAGTTACCAGATACTGCTTTCATCTATTTATCTTCAAATGTAATACCAAAGCATAGATTAAGAAGAATAAAAGATATTAAAGAAAGTCAGAATGAAGGAATGATTATTATCTCCACTCAAGTAGTTGAAGCAGGTGTTGATATTGATGTAGATGTTGTTTACAGAGACCTTGCTCCTTTAGATTCAATTATTCAAGCAGCTGGTAGATGTAATAGAAATTATGTTAAATCTCAAGCTTCAGTTATTATTCTGCAATTGGTGAATAATAACAAGCCCTATTGGAGATATNNTCTTGATAAAGCTGAAACAGATATAATTCCTGAATCAGATTTACATTCTCTAAGTGAATTTTATTTTAATATGCTTCCAGATATAACTTCAGCAGAGAATTCAAGAGAAATCATCAATAATCTTGCCTTATTAAATCTTGATTCTGCTTTGAACTTTCATCCCAAAAACAACCCAACAGCTTTCAATCTAATAGAGAGCTTTCCAACTCAAACTGTTTTTGTAGAATGTGATTCAGATGCTTCTGATTTATTAAATAAATACTTATCTCTTTTAAGTTCTCATTTTGATGATATATACGAATGGAGGGCTCAATTAAAAGATCAGGTTAGAAAAATGAATCCGTATATTATAAATATCAACAAGAAATATATAGCTTCTGATGATCCGATATTTGTAATTGATAAAGATTCAATGCAATTGTATTATGACATTGAAACTGGTTTTAAACGGCAGCAAGACCAAGCTGATTATATTTTTTAATTATGGAAGTCCATTTAAATACCTACGGCAGTTACTTACGCAAAAAAGATGAAATGTTTGAATTGAGCATTGAGGATAGGAAAACCAAGCTCTCTCCGGAAAAGATATCTTCCATTGTTATTTCCAATGCTGCTATTATAACTACGGATGCTATTCAATTAGCGATGGATTATAATATAGACATCGTTTTTCTGGATAAATATGGCAATCCTTATGGCAGAATTTGGTTTCCGAAGATTGGCAGCACTGTTTTAATTCGGAGAAGGCAGCTGGAAATGTTATCTGATAGTGTAGGTTTACAATTTACTAAAGATTGGGTTGCCATTAAAATAATGAATCAGTATCGTTTTGTGCAGCGTTTACTTTCCAAGCGGGATTGTGATAAAAGTATCTTTCAAAATCGGATGCAAAATATGCAGGAAGCAGCTATTTGTATAATGCAGGCAGAAGGTAATTTAGAAGAACTTTCGGGTTCTTTTATGGGTTGGGAAGGAAGTGCGTCCAAAAATTACTTTTCTATTCTGGCAGAGCTCATTCCAGATGCTTATAAATTTGCGGGCAGAAGTTCGCGTCCTGCCAAAGATGCTTTCAATGCTATGTTGAATTATGGCTATGGTATGCTTTATTCCAAAGTGGAGCGAGCTTTAATTATTGCTGGTCTTGATCCCTATGTTGGTATTTTACACAGTGATAACTATAACAAGAAGTCCTTTGTCTTTGATTTTATAGAGCCGTATCGTATTTTGGTGGATGAGCCGGTATTCTATATTTTTTCCCGGCATAAATTTTCTCCTGAGTTTATCGAACCGGTTCATCAAGGTGTTTTACTTAGCGCTGCAGGCAAAAAATTCCTGGCTCCTT
>LVBR01000135.1 GCA_001604495.1 Acholeplasmatales bacterium Tener_01
AATACCATTTCATCAAATAAAATGGAAAATATTATCAAAGAGAATAAGATTAAGACAATGAAGTCATTTAATACTTCAAGTGATATGTTTAAAGCATTCCAAAATAGAGATTTTGATGTATTTATTTACACTGCTCCTTGGATTGAGTTATTGAGAACTGAAATCTTGGAGTTTTTAAAGGTTAAAGATTTCATTAGAGTTGGTGAAATCATTGCAAGTGAAGTCAAAAATAGTGATATTGAGTTTTATAAAAAAGGATCAGGTAAGATATACGTTGCATCAACTGTTAGCCCAGATGAATTTAAGAATAACAGTTTATGGTTTAAGTTAAAATACAAATACATTGCTATTGACAATACGGTGATTGATTATGACCAAAATCGAACAATTCAAAAAGATAATCAGTGAATCTAATAACATTGTTTTCTTCGGTGGTGCTGGTGTTTCAACTGAAAGTAACATCCCAGACTTTAGAAGTAGCAGTGGTTTATATTCAAAGGGTGGAAATATTCCACCTGAAGAGATTTTATCTCATCATTTCTTTGTGAATAATCCTGGTTTATTCTATGATTTTTACAAGAAGAATATGATTTATCCTAATGCTTTACCTAACATTACTCACAAAGTTTTAGCAAAACTAGAAGCAGAAGGTAAGCTTAAAGCTGTTATTACCCAAAATATTGATGGACTTCATCAAATGGCTGGTAGTAAAAACGTCTTAGAACTTCATGGAAGTATCCATAGAAACTACTGCGTTAAGTGTGGCAAGTTTTATGATTTAGATTATGTTTTAAACTCAAATGATGTTCCTAGGTGTAGTTGCGGGGGAATAGTTAAACCTGATGTAGTTTTATATGAAGAAGCGCTTGACGGTGATGTTTTAACAAAAAGCGTTGAAGCCATCGCTAAATGTGACACTTTAATAATTGGAGGAACTAGCCTTACAGTTTATCCTGCAGCTGGTTTAGTCCAATACTTTGGTGGTAAACACTTAATTATCATCAATAAGAGTGTCACAAGTTACGATAATTATGCTGAATTAGTTATTCAAGATTCTTTAGGAAATGTTATGAAAGAATTACTTTAAAATTATGGGCAATTTCTTGCTCATAATTTTATAGGAGGTTGTGATGATAAAAGAATATGACAGAGGAATAATATCTTTTAAAGATTATTTAGAAGAAATTGAAGTAAATAATTTATATAAAGATAAGTATTCTTGGGTAAAAAGTATTATAATATACATAATTCCATATTATAATGTCACATATAGTGGTAATTATTTGCCTGCTAAATTTGCGTATTTGGAAGATTATCACACTTCAATTCAAAACTTTTTAAAAGAGGAAGCTGAAAAAATAGGTCTAGGTAAGTATGAAACATTAGTTGATGTTTCATTTTTGAATGAAAAAGTTTGTGCATCTTTAGCTGGACTTGGAAGTGTTGGTAAAAATCAACTATTCATTTCTAAAAGATTCGGAACATTTTGTAATATTGGAACAATTGTTACTGATAAAGAATATGAATGTGTAAAGCATGATCGATTTAATTTGTGTCTAAACTGCGATAAATGTATTAAAGCTTGCCCAACAAAAGCATTAGATAATGGCTTTAATAAATATCAATGTCTATCTTATTTGTCACAATCAGCTTCTACCAATTTCGAATTGTTCGATAATATGGTATTATATTATGGATGCGATAAGTGCCAAGATGCATGTCCATTTAATAAAGGCGATCGTGATCATATTTATGATAATGAAGCCCTTTTAAACTTAGAAAAGTTTGAAAAATTAAAAGATTATAAAGAATATTCAAAGAATAAAACTTATAACTGGATTGGATATTTAAAAATGCTTCGAAATCTTTTGGTTTTAGAAGTTAATAACCGAAATATCTCAGTTAGTAAGCTAGAGTATTATCAAGAGAAATATAAAGATACTAAATGGTTTTATAATCATTTAGAGTATTTAAAGAAAAAGATTGGTGAATAATATGGGATCATTAAACTTAGTCTTAT
>LVBR01000136.1 GCA_001604495.1 Acholeplasmatales bacterium Tener_01
ATGAAAAAAGTTTTAATTTTAATCATTATGATGTGTTCTTTAGCTTTAGTTGGCTGTAAGAAGGCAAAAGAAGTAGATATATATGTTACAGTATATCCTTTGGAATTTATTGCAACACAAATTGTTAAAGTAAATCCACTTGATCCAAGTCAAGAAGAGATTGTTGTGGATACAGTTTATCCAAGAGGTGCTGAAGTTCATGATTATGAACCAACTCCTAAACAAATTGTATCAATGACTGAAAGTAAAGCAATCTTTTATATTGGTTTAGGACTTGAGCCATTTATTACTAATGCTCTTTCTTCAACATTCAAAAATCAAACATGTGTACAAATGAGTGATTATGTTGAATTAGTTGAGCTTGATGGAACTCATAGCCACACTGATCATAAGGGTGGAAGTGAAGATGAACATAGCATTTATGATGCGCATATTTGGCTTGACCCTATTGCTATGATCAATATGACTAATGCGATGCTAGATGAACTTATTAAGATTTATCCAGAACGCGAAGATTTATTTAGAGAAAATGCTAATAATTTAATAAAAGACTTAGAAGATTTAAATGAAGAATATATTGAAAGACTAAGCAGTGAAGATATTTTAAATAGAACTATTATGGTTGACCATGATGCTTATGCTTATTGGACTTTTAGATATGGAATTAATCGAATTAAGCTATTAAACGATAATGAAAGTAATGAAGTAGGAACTCAAGAGTTCTTAGATAAAGTTAGTGAAGCCAAAGAAGCCGGTATTAAATACATCATTTCAACAAAAAATGAAACAAAGTCAGCGATGTTTAATCAATACTTAAAAGCGCTTGATGCTAGTGAACTTAGTCTACATCACTTAGGAACAATTACAACTCAAGAATTAAAAGATGGTATTACATATCTAATAATCATGAGAGAAAACCTTGAAGTATTAATTCAAGCTTTACCAAAAGTTAGTGATAGTGAATAAATTAAAAGGAGAATTATATGAGATATCGTATTGAAAAAGATACCTTAGGTGAAAAGATAATTCCTCAAGAAGCTTATTATGGAATTAATACGCTTCGTTCAAAGGAAGCATTTGAAATAACAAAGCATGGTATTTGTAGGCAAAATATCAAGGCGCTTGCTAATATTAAAAAGGCTCAAGCGCAAACAAATTGTGACTTTGGCTTTATCAGTAGTGATGTTCGTGATGCTATTTGCTTAAGTTGCGAAGAAATACTTAATGGTAGACTTCATGGTCAATTTGTAACTGATATCATTCAAGATGGTTATGGCTATGGTATGGAAGCAAATGCTTGTGAAGTTGTTGCAAATAGAGCCAATGAAATGCTTGGTGGTGAAAAAGGAACTTACGATAAGGTTAGTTTAAAAGATGTTTCTTTGTATGAAACTAACGATGAAGTTGTTACTATTGCTGGTAAAATTACAGCAATTAGACTTTTAAAGAAATTAGAAGCAGAAGGTAAAAAACTAGTAAATAGTTGCAAAGATTTTGTTGAAAAGAGCAAAATTGAAAAAGACGATGTTGGTAGACAATTATTATCTTTTGCTTTAGTGTTATCTAAAGATTTAAAGCTATTAGATAAGAGCTTGGCAAATCTACGTGATATTGACTATGGTAAGGGACTTCCAAGTGAAGTTGACAAAGAAAAGTATTTAGATAAGTTTATTGAATACTTAAATAATAGTGCAACTGAGAAATTCGTCCCAACAAAATATAGTTTCGAAGTATCACTAAGTTTAGAAGGCTTTATGAATGCATCATCACTACTAAAGAATATGATGGTTAACATGAGTAAATGCGCTCAAGACTTAAAAGGAATATTAAAAAGTGGCAAGTTAGACTTACCACCAATTCAAGCAGTTGGTATTGAAGATGAAAATACTATCGTTTTAGATATTGTAAAACAAATATCATTCTATATCAGCGGTAATGATATGACTATTGCTAGATGTATTGAAGCAAGTGAATACGGAAACAATGTCTATAAGCCAATGATATACGCATGTTTGTTTGAGAGTAGTAATTTAGTTCGTAGAACAATTATTACATTAAGAGAAAAAGTTGTTGAAAACTTGAAGACAAAATAAAAAGTGCTACTTAGTAGCACTTTTTTTATAGACAGAACTTAAACATAACTAATGCTTTATAGTAATCATTAGTTTCAAATGCGATCTTATCAGTATCAACTAACTTACATCCAGG
>LVBR01000137.1 GCA_001604495.1 Acholeplasmatales bacterium Tener_01
CTATTGTCTGTGAAAGCTATTACTGTAGAATCACAGTTTGATGACAAGACCACATAAGAAAAATCAGCTATTGGCAGAGAAATTTTTTCTATAGTATCGGTAGTAACCACACTCCATATATTTGCATCATCTTTAAATTGAAAATTTATAGTATGAATGCCTTTGGGCACTCGTGTCATATTCACCAAATTAATTAAATGTAGATTATCAACAGGAACGGGCAGATTTACAAGAATTAAATTATTGTAATCATTATCAAACCAGTATTTATAAGCTATAATCTTGTTATCTGCATATGTAAAAAATTTCTTTTTGTAGAAATATTGATAAACTATGCTGCTGTAGTATCCACGTTCATCCTTTGTTCTGAAATTAAGAATATGCATGCCATTGCTGAGACCACTCACATCTAATTGTGCTAAAATAGTTGCTTGCTCTGCAGGTGAGATATTAACACTTATCTTATTTTGAAAATCATCATCATACCAGTATTCATAAGAAACAATACGGTTATTAGTGATACCTGTTGGTTCTATTGTGTAGAAATATTGATAACCTATACTGCTGTAGTAACCACGTTCATCCTTTGTTCTGAAATTAAGAATATGCATGCCATTGCTCAGAACGCTTACATCTAATTGTGCTAAAATAGTTGCTTGCTCTGCAGGTGAGATATTAACACTTATCTTATTTTGAAAATCATCATCATACCAGTATTCATAAGAAACAATACGGTTATTAGTGATACCTGTTGGTTCTATTTTGTAGAAATATTGACTTGCTATTACACTGTATTTACCTTGAGAATCTTTTGCTCTGAAGTTTATCACATTAATTCCATTAGTTAAATTAGATACTGATATATTCGTATTCAAATGATACTCATCCACAGGTGTAATATTAGTAATAATCCTATTATTAAAGTCATCATTAAACCAATATTCATATTCTACTATAGTATTTTGTGCAAACACATTATGAGATATTGCTAGCAAAAACAATATAAGAAACGCTTTTGATTTATTGAGAATTCTATGGTTATTCATCTTGAGCACTTATTTTGAATTCTATTTGTAGATTACCATTAGCATCACTTGTAGGAGCAATATTTTTCAATTGAATATGAGGATTAGAAGGCACAGCTCCTTCTTTATATGGGAATGTACCGCCATAAATACCTACCTGTGTACCATCAGTGCCAATATATAAATCAGGATGTTTTAAATGATAATTGCTGGCGTAATTAAAACTGTAAAGAGTATTGCCTACAAAGACAGAATCTGGAACTACATTTAAATAGTTACCACTTGCAGTATATGAACCGCCCAAAGATGGACTAGGGAATAGAAATAAATTATTATAAAATTGGTTGCCATTACCAGCCACACCTGAGCTATATTGATATTGTGAAAAGAATATATTATTTTTAAAAATATTATTATCACCACTTATTGCAGTATAGTAATTGTTAGAAAAGAACCAAATATTATTTTCATAATTAACGCCATTAGAACCTGAACATCTATCTTGCAAAAAACTATTAAATACTGTAGCATTTGTAGCTCGTGTAAAATCAACACTTCCTAAAACTATACTGCGCAAAAGCACAAAATTGTTTGTAAAGGTATAACTACCATAACCTAATTCAATGTTTCCATTTATCTTAGAATAAGAAATCGTTATATTTTCGACTGTATCTTGAACATTAAAATAAAGTCTAAAATTTCCAGTTAATTCTATACCCTCTATATGCAATCCATCGGTGTGTTCTCTAATGATTAAATCGCCATTAATAATAGTTTTGCCAGTAGCTTGCGTGGAATCCAGATAATGCCC
>LVBR01000138.1 GCA_001604495.1 Acholeplasmatales bacterium Tener_01
TAAAAAGGACACCATCGAAATACTATTTTTTGATTTTTCATATATATTCCTCATTTCTTTCAAATAAACAAAAAAGGCTTTAACCCAAAAAAGGATAAAAGCCTATTAGTTCTTTTATTATGCCACCTATTTTTGATAATTCGTGTACCATCATACACTTTCACTTTGGTTACGGAGTGTGCCGTCGGTAATTAGCCGCCCTCTGTGGTCCATTCGCCTCTAATTAAGTGCATTGTTTCACCAACCCAATGCTCTCTACAAATTAACTATAAAGTTACTTCTCCACTTCAACAGTTTATAATAGTGTTTTTTTAAATGATACAATAATATAATTCCTTTGTCAATAAATTATTAACATTTTAGACATTTATATTATTTTTTTGTTAACATTTTTATAAAAAACAGCAATATTGTCAACAACAATGTTGCATTTGCATCAATTACTATATTGCATTTGTCACATTGTTATTGGTACTCTAAAACAGCATAAAGTTATAAATAGCAACAAAAAAAGACCCTGTATTGATTGCAGAGTCTTCATTATTAATTTGTTATAAAATAGGAGAAAATACTCTCCAGTAACTGAAGTCATAATCACCAACTATTTCATATGCTTCACCATTGAAATAGAAACGACTTAGTGAGACAAGTTCTATATCACCATATGGAGTTTCTACCTTGAATAGGACACTCATTCCATCTAATTCTGAACTAGAAATGCGCTTAAATTCAAACATTTCAAGTGAACTAAAACTCAATTCTTCCGATATTATTTCTCCTTCTTTATACACTTTTACATTAGTTCTATTATACTCATATGGTATTCTAAAAGTATATGTAACATCACCATCAAATGTTGGTAAGGAAACATTATCAGGAAGCTTAAATAATTCTCTACTATTAAAGTCTTGGTATACTACACATTTATCAACCATATTTACTTGGATAACAGTATAACCATTTTTATCAAATAAGAAATAAGAAGTCGCATTGTTATTATCAACTTGTCCACTATATCGTGTTAGTTTTTGTTTGAACATATCTAATACCATGTTTATGGAATTGGTATCACTTGAATAAATATGCTTATTAAAGTGTTCACTCTCATCTTTAACACTCATTTCAACTTTATCTATCTCGTTATTATTATGTTCATAATTCCTAACTTGATAAAGGATATCACTAAAACTATATTCATCTTTTCCATAGAATTGATCAAAAGTTAAATGAATCACTAAATCATTATCAGGCATTTTAAACTTAAAAACATTAACGTAAAAACTATCATCATTCTCTTTAATTCTTTCTGAATCTGTTTTTCGAAGGTTTTCTTTGTTTAAAAAGACAAGTAGTGAAGTATCAGTAACTACATATACCTTAATTACTAGTTCCTCTCCAGCCTTATAAAGACCTTCCTTTGGATAAGAATAAAGCATATCTTTCTCTCCTTCAAGGCGTTCATAAGTAAGCTTATGTTTTGTATTATTATCACAACCTGTCGATACTAATAATGAAAATGCAAGTAATAATAAAAGTAATAATTTCTTCATAAGAAACCTCCTTCATTAATATAACAATTGAACATTTGCTTTTTCTATAACATTATAACAAACTATTATTAAAAGAAAAAGCAATTTCCAGCCTAAGCTTAAGCATTGCATAAAACAAGACCATGCATCTTGCATGATCTATTTCTTGTTATTTACTTGTTTTATGCTAAGCATGAGCTAAGCTACCAAGCATGGCATTTTTGTATTCATGTGAAGCTTTAGCTTTGTGCTTATACAACATTTATTGAACTTTTTTACAAATGGTAATATAGCCATATGACAAGCTCGTTTAATTGCCACAACTAGTTCTCATTTAATATTTTTTCACAATATTCCCTCAAAGACCTAATATCATTTGTAGCCGCATTCCACACTTGATCTAAATCGATAGTTCCATATTCATGTGCAACTTTGTCCCTCATGCCTTTTATATTTTTCCAAGGAACTCCATTGTATTTTGTAATGAAATCATCATTTAATCTTTTAGCTAATTCTCCAATTTGTAAAATGTTAAAACAAACAATTTCAGTGATATCTATATCTTCATCGAAAGATTCTCTTGTAACACCTACAATCTTTCCTTCAATTCGCTTGCAGTAATCAATTATATATAATAATATTCCTTTTTCTTTTACTGTTAACATATTTTAATCATATCCTCTTCAATTTGCTGTTTAAAATAATTATGCATTTTTGATCCTATTGTAATAACATCAACTTTCTTTCCTAAGGCTTTCTCCAATTCCACATCAAAATCAAGAGCTTTATATAATGTATCTACGTCACCTTTATCACAATATATATCAACATCACTATTGCTGTTTGCTTCTCCTCTAGCATAACTACCAAACAAATAAACTTCTCTAACTCCATGCTTTTCCATCACTGGTTTAATTCGCTCTTTAATTTGTTTAATGGTTAAAACAGAAGGATTAATATCTCTTTCTATCAGATCTAAAATATACTTGTTTCTGTTCGAAATATTATTTAATTTTTCAATTACATTATTGTTATCTTTACGAACTCTAAAAGGATACATCTTGTAGTTTGCTTTATTGTATTTGGCTATGTAATTTATTTGCTTTACACTCATATTATCATCTCCTCAAGCATATGATATCATATATGATATCATATGTCAACTTATTTGTTTTTTAATAAATAAATTATATATATGATTGAAATTTATGGATGAAAAAAGGCCCTGCATAACTTACAGAACCCTGTTTTTGTTATTTATTTGTTATTTTATGATCAAGATTTTTGTATCATATAGAAACATTTATCTTGTATCTTTACAACTGTTAAGATACAAACCCCTTTTCTCTCAAAGAGGTAAAAATCTTGTCAATGAGAAAAGCAGCACAGCAAAGCCACAGAGTGCAAAAAATCCACGCATTCGTACAAGACTTCTTTTATATAGTTAAGCTCTCGATATTGTGCAGTTGAATCTGCAATTTTTCAACTATTTGTTGGAATTCTTTATCTTCTCTAGCAAAATCAAATATTTCAATTTTCAAATCATTTAAAAATTCTTTATAATGTTCATTAATATCACTATTAAATGCCCATTTAGTTGGATCATCTTCTAATCTATCTACTAGAAAACTTGTATTTTTTAATATTTCTTTATTAATATACATAGTAACAAATTCTCTAATATGAAAATATGATTTTTTAATATAATCAAGTGTCTTTTCTTTATTCATTA
>LVBR01000139.1 GCA_001604495.1 Acholeplasmatales bacterium Tener_01
TCCTGTAATCTTAAGATTCATTCTAATTCTAGCTATGAAAAAAACAAAAATATATAGCAAAAATCTAATTATTTTATGTTTAAATTTATATTTTTTAGTTTTATCAATATAATCAAAATTCTTATCAAAAACTAATCCATTATTCTTCTTAACTTCCAAATAATGTTGATCAGTTATTTCTGTATAAGGAAATCGATTAGTTTTCGGATCAAATAACTCCATAAAGTACTCCTTTATATTATGATAACATATTTTTAGGTTATTTTATATTAATCTATACACTTATTAACGCTATATGTCTATAAATAAAAGGCTAGTTATTCTAGCCAATTATTTTTTCTCTCTTAGTTCCTTTAAATTATTTTTCATTATTTCAATGACTTTATCACCAATTTCAGTAGTATTCATGTCTTTAATATCATCATATTTTAATATTTCACATAATTTGACATTAACTATTGTTCTTCTAAATGGGGCATTGAAATGAATCTTATATTCATTATCAACAACTAATATTGCAATATCACTTTGAGATTTTGTGGCAATCTTGAATGCACCATCACGAAATCTTCCAATTTCAGGGCCTTTACTTCTTTTACCTTCGGGGAATACTCCAACTGGATAACCATTTTCTAAACGGTGAACTGCTTGAACAATTGTCTTAAGTCCTTCACGATTGTTTTCACGGTTTAGCGGGAAGAAGCCACAAGAAACAAGTGCTGGGCCAATAATAGGAACTTTTGTAACATTTTGACGCATCAAGAATGCCAAATCAATATTAGGCATTGAAGATATGATGGTAATTGGATCCATCATAGCTTGATGATTTGATACAAATAAATACTTTTTACCTTCTAACTTTTCTAATCCCTCAGCTTTAATCTTCATATTGAATAAAAATGTAATATACTTACATACCATGTGGACTATACCAGTTAAGAATCTACTTGGTTGTTTAATCTCTTTCTTAGGATTAGCAACTATCAATCCTATAACATAAACAACTACCAAGAATACTAGTATTCCACCAAAATAAAATCCTAGAAAGATTAAGAAATGAAAATACCAAGGTATATCATTAAAGTACATGACTAGAAAACTAGGTATTAAAGAAATTAAAAGAGTTAAAAGTAAAAACATTTTTTATTTCCTTTCGTAAATGCAAAAATCTAATATTCCATTCTTTTCTGACTTGATTAAATTGTATTTATCATAGTCAATAGGAGGAAAATAGATATTTCCTTCATGAACACTATCAATATGTGTTATATACAATCTTTTAGCATAAGGAAGGCTTAAGGTGTAAATAGCTTTACCACCGATGATGAATATTTCTTCTTCTTTGTCTTCGTTTTCTTTTAAAAACTTAAACAAATCACGAACAATTATAGCATCATCAACCACAAAATCATCTTTCAATGTGGCAACATAGTTAGTTCTATTAGGAAGCGCCTTACCTATTGAAAGGTAAGTATTATCACCCATTAAAACTTTATGACCACGAGTAGTCGCTTTAAAGTATTTCAAGTCTTCACTGTAATGCCAAGGAAGTGAATTATCTTTTCCAATAAGATTGTTTTTATCCATTGCAAAAATTAGACTAATCATACCGCAACAGCTCCTTTGATTGTTGGGTAAGGATTATAATCAACTAATTCAAAGTCTTCAAATTTGAAATCATCGATACATTTAACATCAGGATTGATTTTCATCTTTGGCAAGCTTCTTGGAGTACGTGATAATTGTAAATTGATTTGATCAATATGATTTAAATAAATATGACAATCACCAATAGTATGAATAAATTCACCAACCTCAAGTCCACAAACTTGAGCAACCATCATAGTTAAAAGTGAATATGAAGCAATATTGAATGGAATTCCAAGGAAAGCATCACCGCTTCTTTGGTAAAGTTGACAACTTAATTTTCCATCACGAACATAGAATTGATACATTGTGTGACAAGGTGGCAATGCCATCTTTTCAATGTATGCTGCTTGCCAACTATTAACAATAAGTCTACGGCTGTCTGGGTTGGTTTTAATCTCATTAATTACCCAAGCAAGTTGGTCTTTAAAGCAATCTTGGCCATCAAAATGACGCCATTCGTGACCATACACAGGACCTAATTCACCCCATTTTTTAGCAAATTCATCGTCTACTCTCACCTTTTCAACAAACTCTTCCATTGTTTCACCCTTAAATTCAGGTGATTCAGTGTATTTCTTATAAGGCCATTCATTCCAAATCTTAACATTGTTATCAACTAGATACTTAATGTTAGTATCACCTTTAATAAACCATAAAAGTTCATGAATAATAGCTCTTAAATAAACTTTCTTTGTTGTTAAAAGTGGAAAACCTTTGCTTAAGTCAAAACGCATTTGATAACCAAAAGCACTAATTGTTCCAGTTCCAGTTCTATCGCTTTTCTTAGAACCATTATCTAAGATATATTGTAAGAAATCTAAATATTGTTTCATTTTATACCCCTATTTTAATAAAAAGTCTTTACCTTTCATGCTTTCTGGCTCAAATTCACTTAAACCTTTAAATCCTTGTTGCCTCAAAGCCTCATATACTATAATCGCCGCAACATTACTAACATTTAGCGCTCTAACCTTATCAGTCATTGGAAGTCTAATGCAACGGTCTAAATTGTCTTTTAAAATCTCTTTATCGATTCCTGTTGATTCTTTACCTAAAACAAAGTAATAGTCCTTTGTATCATCACTTGCTTTAACATCATACAAATTATGAAGACCGTATCTTGTTAAAAAGTACATTTCACCTTTATTCTTAGCTAAAAACTCTTCCCAGTTTTCATACAAGATGTAGTGAACATCTTTTACATAATTTGCACCACTTCTTTTGATCTCTTTTTCATCCAAACTAAAACCTAAAGGTTTAATTAGATGAAGTGTTGTGTTTGTTGCAAGGCATGTACGCATAATATTACCAGTATTTTGTGGTATCTCTGGTTGATATAAGACTAAGTTTAATGATCCCATATTATTCACCAATCTTTTTCTTTAAATACTCTAAATGATTATAAAACCATTTAGTATCTTTATATTTCTCTTGATAATACTCTAGCTTACTAAC
>LVBR01000140.1 GCA_001604495.1 Acholeplasmatales bacterium Tener_01
TTATGCAAGATAAAGAAATCATCTGTTTCTTAACGATGGTTTTGTATGTTGGATGTCTATTAATCTATCGACCTTATATCTCATTGTTGATATTAGCCGCCGCTTTTCAACTGTTCTATAACATCCTTACCACTTTCCAAGATGGTAAATCGTTTGCTCCAGTTGATGGCGTTATTTCTGGTGATTCAGTTAACTATTTCACTTTCTTAGTATCTTTAGTAACAATATGTTTTGCAATCTACCATGGTAGACTTAACGAAGCACATAAGACTTATGCCTTAGAAAAGAACTTAAAGAACGATGGACTAACTGGACTTTTAAACTTTAACTACTTTACTGAAAAATCTCGAGAATTGATTCTCACATCAAATAATATAAACAGTTATATTTTCTTATTTATTGACATATATAACTTTAAATCATATAACGACCAAAGAGGATTTGAAGCTGGTAATGCCTTCTTAACTAAGGTTGGAAAGTTTCTAACTGAAGTCTTTGATGATAAAGAACACACATGTTTGTTTGGTAGACAAGCCGACGACCACTTTGTTGTATTAACAAAAGCTGATAATGTTATTGAGAATGTAAATACCCTGACTAAGAAGATAAAAGCAATGGATAATGAAATCTTGTTAGGTGTTAATGCTGGTGGATATCGTCCATTAGATGAAAAAGAAGATCCAAGACGTTGTATCGACCGTGCTCGTCATGCATCAGCTGTAATCAAAAAGAACGTTGATGTTTCATTTATTGAGTATGATAATAAGATGGGCGATGAATATCGTAAACGTCTATACATCTTAAACAACATTGAAAATGCCGTTAATAACGGTTGGATCACTCCTTACTATCAACCAGTTGTTTGGAGTGAGAATAAAGAAATATGTGGCTGTGAAGCCTTAGCTAGATGGATCGACCCTGTTTATGGTCAACTATATCCAAATGAATTTATTCCAGTGTTAGAAGAATATAGTCTAATTCATAAACTAGACCGTTGCATTATAGAAAGAGTTTGTCAAGACCTTCGTAATGCTATTGACAGCGATAAACCTTACTTCCCAGTATCATTAAACTTCTCAAGACTTGACTTTGAATTAATGGATGCTGTTAGCGAACTAGAAACGCTAGTTAATAAGTATAATATTCCAAAAGAATTGATCCATGTTGAAATAACAGAAAGCGCCTTAATCGATAGCTTCACAATTTTAAGTGTTGCTATTAATAAACTTAAAGAATTAGGTTACTCTATATGGCTTGATGACTTTGGAAGTGGTTACTCATCATTAAATGTATTAAAAGACTACTCATTTGATGTATTAAAGATCGATATGCGTTTCTTATCTAACCTAGACAAGAACGAAAAATCAAAAGTGTTGATCGATTGTATCATTCAAATGGCTAATCGTATCGATATGTTAACTTTAACAGAAGGTGTTGAAACATTTGATGAAGCAGACTTCTTAAATAGTGTTGGCTGTGATCGTCTTCAAGGATACTTATTTGGTAAACCTGTACCAAAAGAAGTATTATATCAAAGAATCGGAAGCAAAGAGCTTGTTGTTTCTAAAAAGATAATATAAAAATAAAAAGGCTTCATTATGAAGCCTTTTCTTATACCCATAAAACGAACACTAGGTAACAAATTCCGTTTATTAGGGCTATTAAATTCAAAAATATTGATAACAGAT
>LVBR01000141.1 GCA_001604495.1 Acholeplasmatales bacterium Tener_01
GTTTCAATAATCGGTGATGGCTCATTTGCTAATGGACTAGCCCTTTCATCACTTAACTATTTAGCTGGAAACAAAAAAGATAAAGTTATTATCATCATGAATGATAACGAAATGTCAATAAGTAAAAATGTTGGGGGAATCGCTAAAAAGTTTAGTGGTATCCGTATCAAAAAATCATACCAACTATTTAGAAAAATCACATTCCGTTTCGTTCGTGAAGGCTTAAAAGCCTTAGTATATCATCATAATATCTTTACATCGCTTGGCTTTAAGTATTTAGGTCCAATCGATGGCCATGATATGAAGGAACTAGTAACTTACCTTAATTATGCTAAAAACTATAACGAAAGTATCGTTTTACATATTAAGACTAAAAAAGGTAAGGGCTACCCTTACTCAGAACGCGATAATGTAGGTTCATGGCATGGAGTTGGTCCATTTGATATTGCTAGCGGCAAATCATTAAAGAGCGTACCAAATGGCTTTATAAGTTACAGTAATTTAGTAGGAAAACTATTACTTGAAAAAGTAAATAATAACAAAGATATTAAAGTTATTACCCCTGCTATGACTTATGGATGTGGGCTTGAAATAATAAGACAAGAACATAAAGACCAAATAATTGATGTTGGGATTAATGAAGAACTAGCGTTACTGATAGCCGCATCTATGAGTAGAAATGGTGTTGTTCCCGTTGTTTCAATCTATTCAACATTTATCCAAAGAGCATATGATGAATTAAATAACGATATTAATCGTAGTTCTAACCATGTGGTGATACTATTAGATCGTAGTGGCATTGTACCTAGTGATGGGGCCACTCACCAAGGAATTTATGATATCGCCTTATTTAATCATTTAAATAACTTTATCGTCAGTATGCCATCAAATGGTAGTGAACTTAATGCCCTTTTAGATATTGCAATTGGGGAAACTAAACCATTTGTTATTAGATACCCAAAGAATTACACAACTGATGAAGTAAATGATATAAGTTTATCTGTTGGTAAATGGAATGTAGTTCGCCCAGTTAGTAAAACTAATGTTATTACTTATGGAGTAGATGTAGTGGAATTTAATGAAGAAATTAATAAATCAGGTAAAGATATTGGTCTAATTAATGCAATCTTTATTAAACCAATTGATACTGATTTATTAGATTCACTTAATAACACTAATTTAGTGATTTACGAACAAGTGATTGAGGCATCATCACTTGGTGAAATAATTGAAAAGTATATCTTTGAAAATGGATTAAATATAAAAGTTACTCGCCACTTTGTTAAAGACAAGGTGCGCGAAGGAACAATCGATGAGATTAAAGATCTTAATGATTTAAATATCTCAAAAATAGTAAGCGAATTGTAAGGTGATTTTATGTTAAAATCAATGTTTGTTAAAAACTTTGCCATAATTGATAACATTCAAATCGACTTCAAAGACCAAATGACAGTTTTAACTGGTGAAACTGGTGCCGGTAAATCTTTGATTATCGACGCTATTGGCCTTTTATTTGGCGATAGAGCATCTAGCGAACTAGTAAGACGGGGAGAAACAAAAGCTACAGTTGAAGGCGTATTTGATACAAGCAAAGAAATTGAAAGCTATCTATCAGAAAATGAAATAGATCAAGAAGAGTATCTAGTAGTTCGCCGTGATATCTATGAAAATGGTAAAAGTGTTTGTAAGATTAATGGCGAAACTGTATCACTAAATCAACTTAGCGATTTAGGACTAATGCTTGGTTCTATTCATACCCAATTTGACAATGAAAAACTTACAAATCCTAAGAACTATTTCGATTTTATCGATACTGATTTAGTAAAAGAAAAACTTATCGCTTATCAAAGTGTATTAAAAGAATATAACCAAAAACTTAAAGAATATCAAAAGCTTTTAAAGAACGAAGCCGAGAACAATCAAAAATTAGATTTCTTAAAGTATCAACTAAGTGAACTTAAAAAAGCTAATTTGAACGTTAATGAAGAAGAAGAGTTAAAATCAAAAGTAAACATTTTAAATAACTTCGAAAAAATTCAAACTAATATCACATCGTTTTTAGATTTGTATGAAAATGATGAAGTTTTAGATAAGATTTATGAATCAATTTCACTTTTATCAAAAATCAGTGAATATGATAGTAACTTAGGTGAGTTAAAGAGTTCTTTAGAAGACTCATATTACAACTTATGTGATATCGTTCAAAGCGTTAAATCAAACTTCAAAGATAGTGATACTGATTTAGATGAACTAGATCAAATTAATGATCGTCTTGGTTTATATTCTAATTTGAAACGTAAATACAAGATGACTACCGAGGAGTTAATTAGCTACCTTGAAAGTATTACAACGCAAATTGATTCGATTGAAAACTTTGATGTAATAAGAGGCGACTTAGAAAAAGAAGTAAATAAATTAAAAGAAGAACTTCTAAAACTTGCTAATGAAATAAGTAGTGAAAGATGTAGCCAAGCTAAATCAATCGAAAAAGAAATTAAAGACAATTTAGTCGACTTACAACTTAATAACACAATTTTAGAAATTAAGGTTATTAAGGATGAAGCTAACTTTAGAAAAAATGGTATCGATGAAGTAGAAATCAATATTACATTTAATGTTGGTGAAGCATTAAAACCACTTCATAAAGTTGCTAGTGGTGGTGAGTTATCACGTTTTATGCTGGCACTTAAAGCCATTGCATCTAAGAAGTTTAAGAATAAGACTTTAATATTTGATGAAATTGATAGCGGTGTGAGTGGCTCTGTTGCCTATTCTATCGCATCTAAGATTAAATCAATTGCTAAGTATGCTCAAGTACTTTGTGTTACGCATTTAGTACAGGTTGCCTCAAGCGCAAACCATCAACTATTTATTTCTAAAGATGTGGTTGATAACCGTACTATTACTAATATTAAAGAGCTTTCAATGGACGAGCGAGTTATTGAAATAAGCAAGATGGCTTCATTTGGTGATGCCACAAGCGCTTCAATTGATTTTGCTAAAGAATTATTAAATCAAAATAAATAGAAAATAAAAAAATGTCCAAACATTGTTTGGACATTTTAATAGATTCTTATTTAATTAATTAAGCATCCATCTAATTAATAAATAGATTAAGCTGATTACAGGAACGCCAATTGTTAATATCGCAATAATAATAGCGAATGTTTTTCCAGTAACAGTTTTTGATGGAGATTTAGGCATTTCAACTTCGATTCCACCGTTAGCTTTTTGCTTAGTCTTAATGTATGGATCTTTTGCTTGTTTTTCTTTTTTCATGTTCCACC
>LVBR01000142.1 GCA_001604495.1 Acholeplasmatales bacterium Tener_01
AATATCTTCAAAGTATTTAGTAATCTCAGGATTCATAATACAACGAGGGTCGTAATATCTAATTAAGAATCCTTCACCAAGTTTACCCATATTTTCTTTTCCTAAGAAATCGCCAACTGGGCTAACATCAACTGTAATAAATAGATCAGGAGCTATCATATTAGATGCAGTTTGTGCACCTCTTAGCCCAACTTCTTCTTGAACAGTTCCACCAATATAAAGTTTATTTGGATGCTTTAAGTTCTTAGCTTCTTTTAACACTTCAAGCGCAACACCACATCCAATTCGATCATCGAATGCTTTGCTTACGACTTTATAACCATCTTTCATAACATAGAAATTATTACTAAATGTTATTTGGCAACCAACATTAATGCCCCAACTTAATGCTTCGTCGCGACTTGATGCACCGATATCAACTTGTAAATCATCAAAAGAAGTTTGACTTCCACCGATGTGTGGAGGTATTGCCCCAACAACACCTCTAATTTCTTCACCATTTTTTGAATGAACGATGACATTTTGACTGACCATTACTTCAGGATTAATTCCGCCAATTGCTATCATCTTTAAAAAGCCACCATTTGTTATATCAACAACCATGGCACCAACTTCATCCATATGACCAGAAATCATAATAGTAGGGCCATCACCATCTAAATAACCTAACACACTTCCTAAATAATCAGAAACTATTGTATCAGTATATTTAGATATCTCTTCTTTCATAAACTTTCTAACACTCTTTTCATGGCCACTAACGCCACCTAAATCACATAATTTCTTATATAAATCCATTCTTTCTAAAGTATCCATTATTTAATTCTCACTTTCACATAATATATTGGTTGATTCAAACTTGTAAATTTATCTTCATATTCTGTTGTAACAATATCACTTTTGTCACTATGTAAATCTAAGCTAAGTTCTAAAATCTCAAAATCTTCTTGGTTAAACATCATAACACTGTATTCAAAGAAATGGCGATTATCACTCTTAAGTTCAATTTCCCCACCACTTCCTAAAAGCTTCTTATATAAATCTAAGAAACTCTTTGAAGTAAGTCTTCTTTTTTCGTGTTTCTTTTTAGGCCAAGGATCACTAAAATTCAAATATAGTTTACTAATCTCTTTCTCACAAAACACACTATCAAGTAGTGTTGCATCTTGATTAATAACATAGATATTATTAATTCCTCTTATTTTTTTTGAGGCAATGTATGCTACACTATCACTTATTTCACATCCAATGTAATTAATATTAGGATTTAAAGTAGCACTTTTAATAATAAAATTGCCTTTTCCCATACCAATTTCTAAATAGATTGGATTGTTGTTTTGAAACTTTTCGCACCATTTGCCTTTTAGTGTGGCAGCATCGAATACAATTACATCACTATACTCTTTTATTTTTTCTTCTATTCCTTTAATTCTACGAAGTCTCATTTGTCTGTTAATTTCTCCATAGCTTCTGCTAATATTGCACAAGATAAAAGCATATTCTTAACAGACATTCTTTCGTCCGCTTGATGACATAAGTCGGGTTCTCCAGGAAACATCATTCCAAATGCAACACCTTTCTTAAGAACTCTTGCATATGTTCCACCACCAATTGTTAATAGTGGCGTTTTATCGTCACCAGTATATTTGATATATGCTTGGTGTAATGTTTTAAGTTCAGGGCTCTTTGGAT
>LVBR01000143.1 GCA_001604495.1 Acholeplasmatales bacterium Tener_01
TTTACTGTTTATAAAGATTATATTCACGCAAAAGAAGTGGAGTATATCAAAAAACGAAATAATTTATTACAAATGGCAATAGATGCTGATAATAATGATATTCCTCATGACTATAATTATATTAAGTACTTAATTGGTGAAATAGATAAAAACCTTGATGAATTAATCAAAGATAAAAATGTCTATTTCATGTTAAAAGCTAACGATATAATTAGCAATCTTGAGTCACTGACACTGATCTTAAGAGCAAGCCTTATTGAAAACTCAGTCAATAAAGTTAAAGGAATGTGGTTTTATCCGTTTAAAACATCAGATGAATCCACCCTAGAAGGAATCAAACAAACAATCAGTCAATTAAAAGATATTGGAATAAACCGTTTAATTGTCAGTCCATGGTTTGGTAGCTACACTTTAGTTTATAATTCTAAAGATTTTAAGACTTATCCCGAACTAGAAAACTATGATTTTGGTGAATATGGCCACGACTACTTAAAATGTCTAGTAGGTGAGGCTCATAAAGCTGGTATTTCAATTGGAATAATTGATGGAACATTTGCTGAAAAGATTAAAGCCATGAAAAACCCTGATAATTCCCTTTATCAAATTGAATATAGTGGTGTAAAATCTGAAGGAAATATCTTTTATTTAGATATATGCAATGAAAAAGTTCAAGACTTAAAATATCAATTCTATATTGATTTAGTATCAAATTATGATTTTGATTTTATCGAATATGATATTGTTCGCTATTCTGCAAGTAACCTAAGATCATTTAATGGTGTAATAACTGATACATTAAAAATAATCGACCCAGGATGGACCGACTACTCTATCAATAAATTCAAAACTTTATATAATATTAGTGGCGATTTGAAAGAATTAATACTAACAGATCCTACACTTCGTGAGACTTGGATGCAGTTCAAAGAAACTGAGCTTGTCAATTTCTTACTTCGTACATCAAACGGAATGCGCAGTGTTAACCCAAATATTAAAATCAGTGCCGCAACTTTAAAGAATTATGAAAATGCTAAAACTAATTATTTGCAAGATTATAAGAAGTGGCTTGATTTAGGTATATTAGATCGTATTGAAGGAATGAACTATACCGATAATATGAATGAATTTGTTAAATTCGCTGATAATTATTTTTCAAATCCTGATTTTACTGATATTGCCTTAGGCATAATGACCACGGAAAACTACACCGCCCTTGAACAAATTGATAGGAGTTATAGTTATAATGGATATGTATTATATTCATCATACTATTATTTGATTAATACTCAAAATCAATTTGCAAATGCTTTGGTTAATAATCATCACAATGAATATGTAAGTGAACTTATCTCAAGTGAAGATATATTCAAATCCATCAGTAACGATATCATTGATATGTTAGAAGGCTATTATGCTAAAAAATACAATATCGATTTTTCTGAATTAGTTAATGTTTTAAAAGAATATCGCTTAAATAAATCTAAAACATATATTAAAAGAATTGAAATAGATTCTATTAG
>LVBR01000144.1 GCA_001604495.1 Acholeplasmatales bacterium Tener_01
CTTCAAGTTACTAATTCCTAACTTCAGTTTAGCTACAAGTGTTGCAAGAGGTGCCCTACCTAGTGAAGTAGGCTTTAAGGAAGCGATGGATAACTTAGCTAAAGCCGTAAGCTTACCACTACTATTAAGTTCTGGCGATTTTAAAGCTTTAAAGGTTGCAACTCGTGGTGGAATTCATGAAAAGTATCGTTATCCTTTAATTAATGGTGCAGAAAAGTTAGTTTACGAAATTACTGATGAAGATAATATCGTATTAATCAGTGGCGCTGGTCCAACATTACTTGTTATTAGTCAAAATGACAATGATATTGAGCTTAATAATAAGGACTGGAAAGTAGTAAAAGTTAAAATAGATAAGAGGGGAGTTGAAATTAAATAATGGATTCAAATATGTTATTGGTTCATAGATCAATTCTTCCTGATAATTATTTTCAAGTAATTGAAGCGCGTGAATTAATAGAAAAAGATAATATTTCAGTTAGTGAAGCTTGTAAAAAGGTAGGAATAAGTAGAAATACTTATTACAAATATAAAGACTATGTCTTTAGACCAAGAGGAAATACTGGTAAAAAGGCGATTGTCAGTTTTAAAGTTGAAGATAGTAAAGGGGTTTTATCAAATATCTTAAAAGGAATTTATGCCAGTGGTGGTAACATCATTGCCATTAATCAAGATGCCCCAATTAATAATATTGCATATATTGTAATAACAATGGATATGGCAGATTTAAATGTTTCATTTGATGATGCTATGGAAGCCCTTAAGAATATTAAGGACGTTAAGGCGGTGAACGTAATTAGTTATGAATAAAATGAATGTTTGTGTTGTTGGTTTAGGAACAATTGGTGGTGGCGTATGTAGGATGATTCAAAAATATAATTACCCTACAGTTAACCTATATGCCATTTGTGATCGAGACCAAAACAAATTAGATGAAATAGATTGCCCTATTAAGTATCATGACTATAATGAGGCATTAAATGATAGTAATATTGATTTGATTGTTGAAGTGATGGGTGGAGACTACCCAGCTAGTGATTTAATCAAGAAAGCTTTAATAAAAGGAATTAATGTTGTTAGTGCCAATAAAGAAGTAATTGCTAAGCACTACCAAGAATTAAGTGAAATACTTAAAGAAAGCACTGCACGCTTTATGTTTGAAGCATCAGTTGGTGGTGTTGTTCCAATTATATCTAGTATTTATAATTACCAAAAAGCCAACCGTATCACTAAAATTGAAGGAATCATCAACGGTTCAACAAACTATGTCCTTACTCTAATGCAAAAAGACGGTGTTGAATACAAAGAAGCAATCAAGATGGCAAAAGAGCGTGGCTTTTTGGAAGCTGACCCTAGTAGCGACCTAAAAGGTGAAGATATGAAACGTAAGATTGTGATTCTATCTAACATTGCATATCATACAGCTTTAGATATTAATGACGTTTATAGTTATTCACTTGAAGGAATAACTGATGCCTTTATTGAAGAACTTCAAATTAGCGATTATTTTATTAAATATATGGCTGAAAGTTTTACTAATGATGGTAAAGTAAGTATTCGTATTGAACCTGTAGTTATTAGAAAAGATGACATTTTAGCAAGCGTCATCTACGAAAGAAACTACATTGCGTTTTATGGCGATGAACAAGAGCGAATTGAACTTATGGGACTTGGTGCAGGACGCTACCCAACTAGCACAAGTATTATTAGTGATATTTTGGAAGTGGCAAGAGGTAATGCAAAACTTGATTTAGATATTAGTAATAGTTATAGAATAGATAATAACGAGTTACTTGATCAATATATTGTTGATGGAGAAATTGATAATAGTTTAGTAGAAGGAAAATTAGGTAAACTCCTTATTACTAAAAAAATAAGTTGGAA
>LVBR01000145.1 GCA_001604495.1 Acholeplasmatales bacterium Tener_01
AAACAAGCATATGTAGATGGAGCACTTGACAGAGAAACGAAAGAACTCATCGGACTGTGTACCTCATTAGTATTACGTTGCGATGAATGTGTGAAATATCATTTAGAGCAATGCTATGAACTAAATATATCTACAGAAAAACTAATGGAAGCTTTGTCTATAGCTAATTTAGTGGGTGGTACTATTGTCATTCCCCATTTGAGAAAAGCAGTAGAGTATTGGGATGAAATAAGTACAAATTGATAAATAAATAAGTTTAAAATTATTTATAATCCTTATTAAAGTATAAGACTATTGATTTTTACTATCAATAAGAAAGATTTTTATTTATTTTTGAAAAATTTTATAAGTTTGCTAAAAATTTTTACATATGGCTAACCGAGAAAATTTCACTTCTACATTTGGTATAATAGCAGCTGCAGCAGGCTCAGCAGTGGGATTAGGCAATATATGGAGATTCCCATATGTCGCAGGCCAAAACGGCGGTGGTGCCTTTTTAATAATTTATATTTTAATTGTTTTAATATTAGGTATACCGCTATTAATGTCTGAAATGATGATAGGTCGTAGAGCACAAGCTAATGTAATAGGAAGTTTTAAAAAATTAGGACCTAAAAGTTCTATAATAATTGGTATTATTGGTCTATTAGCAGCATTTCTAATATTAGCATTTTATAGTACTGTAGGTGGCTGGACAATTCATTATATTTATGCTAGCATCAATGGAGAAGTATTTCATACAGACTATCAAAATTATTTTTTCAATTTTAAAAACAATAGTTTTTTACCTTTAGTTTGGCAAATAGTATTTCTCGTATTAACAGCAATAATCATATTAGGAGGAGTAAAAAAGGGAATAGAAAATTGCACTAAAGTTATGATGCCAGCATTAGTATTGATATTAATTATATTAGTCATCAGAGCAGTTACATTACCTGGAGCAGGGAGTGGTGTTGATTTTTTCATAAAACCAGATTTTAGCAAAGTAACAGGTGCGACATTTTTAGCAGCAATGGGACAAGCTTTTTTTTCACTTAGCATAGGGATGGGAGCCATGTTAACATATGGTTCATATATACAAAAAAATGAAAATTTAAATTTCATTAGCGCATCAACAGCTATTACTGATATGATGGTTTCGATATTAGGAGGTTTTGTGATATTTCCCACATTATTTTCATTTAATGCAGCTCCTGATCAAGGTCCTGGACTTATTTTTGTAACTCTACCAGCTATTTTTGAGCAAATGCCATGGGGAGCGGGTTTCTCAACAATATTTTTTGTTCTATTGCTAATAGCATCACTCACATCTTCGATTTCATTATTAGAAGTCATAGTAGCAGTATTAAAAGAAGAATTACACTGGTCTAGAACTTTTTCGACAATTTTAACTACTATATTAGTAATTATTTTGGGTGTATTTACTACCTTATCATGGAATACATTTCAAAATATTTACTTAACAACTGGAAGCGGAAATAAAATGTACATATTCGATATGTTTGATTACCTATCTTCTAATATTTTACTTCCATTAGGAGGATTACTAATTATGATATACGTCGGTTGGTATCTGAAAAAAGATATTTTTTATGAAGAACTATCAGCAGGTGTAAACAAAAAATTTACTCTATCGCTACGACCAATAATATTCTATATAGTGAAATATATTTCTCCAATTGTAATATTATTAGTATTTCTAAATGGTATAGGGGTATTTTAAAATTGGAAATAAATGAATGGTTGTAAATCTGCAGTAATGAATTGAAAGACTGCTACTACATTCTTAATTTCTATCTTTGCTAAATAACCTTTATCAACAATTTAATCTCTTGGTTTTTTATAAAAATCTAGTAGTTATATAGCAGGTATTATCTCCCTATTATGCAAAATTATAAAAATGATTAAATTTGTTTAAAAATAATCTTGTATATTATAATTAAATGAAAAAGATATATATTGTTATTGTTCTGATATAT
>LVBR01000146.1 GCA_001604495.1 Acholeplasmatales bacterium Tener_01
GTAGTGTTGCGGCAATATAGAAGCCATCATTATCAGTTACCCAATCGAATACTGGTTCATATTCATGTCCATGAGCTGATTCTTCAATAATCTTATATTTTTCATCGTAATATTCTTCGCCTTCAAATTCGATTGATACCGTGTAGATTAATTCGGCATCAGTCTCACATGTAGGTGGGATTTCATCTACCTGAGGTTCTACTTCGAATTCTTCATAATGATTTGCATCATTAACGCATGTGAATCTTACAAGTACATAAATATAGAATCCATCATCATTTGCTACCCATTCAAATTCCGGTTCACCATATTCATGACCAGTAGGTGCAATGATTAACTCTTCAGGTGTAGTTTCATACTTGTTAATATCGAAGTACTTGCCACACGTAGCACAGATGTAATGAGCTGCCATGCCTTCTTCTTCGCAACCAGCCTTAACTTCCGCTATTAATTCACCATAGTCGTGGTCTAATGCTGGAATTACAAGAGCATCATATGTAGTTTCAACTTTATTAATATCAAAGTATTTACCACAGTCGCTACATACATAGTGAGCTGCAAAGCCTGCTTTTTCACAGTCAGGACTAACCTCAGGTATTAATTCACCTAGTTCATGGCCTAATGCTGGAATAACTAGGGCATCGTACGTTGTTTCTACTTTATTTTCATCAAAGTATTTACCGCATCTACTACATACATAATGAGCTTTCATGCCATTATTATCATAATCAGCAGCAACTTCAGGGATTAATTCACCATAGTCATGACCTAATGCACTAATTACTAGACTGTTGTAGCTTACTTCATTATAGTTTTCATCAAAGTACTTACCACAGTGACTACATACATAATGAGCTTTTAATCCATCATTTTCGCAATCAGCTTCCTCTAACTCAATTAATTCACCAAAGTCGTGAGTAAGTTTTGGAATAATTAAATCATTATATTCAACTTCATTAAATTCTTCATCAAAGTATTTGCCACATTCGCTACATTCATAATGGGCTTTAACACCGCTAGCATCACATGTAGCAACTATTTCAGTTATCAATTCGCCATAGATATGATCTAAGGCACTATTTTCAATAACTTTAATTTGTTCATCAAAGAATGAATTGCCTTCGTATATTGCAGTTGCATGGTAAATAGTATAGGCATCACTAGTACAAGTTGCATCAAATTCTTCAGATGTAATTTCTGCTGTAACTACTAAATCAATCCCACCATTTAAGTCTTTAAATGTGATTTGAGCAATTGTATAGTCATCATTCCACTCCCATACACCACTATTTAAATCGTATGATTGATCAAACTTGATTTCAACTTCACAATAATCATATACTACACCATCAATTGAAAGTGTAATATATAAAGTTGTTTCTTTTTCTACTATCAATTCATATTGAGCAAATTCTTGCCTATCATCTTTAGCAAATATTTCTTTACCGTTAGAGTCTTTAGCAATTACAGTGTAATACTCTTTATTAACTAAAATAGCATTTTCAATCATGATAAAGACTCTACTAGCATCGCTCCAAGCAATTATACTAGCTTTTTCGAGTTGTTCACTCTTTGTAATATATGACTTCGAATCAAATATCTTTTCACTATTTCTTATAGTTACTATGTATTCTTGATTAGGAGTCAAATCACCAAATACTATATAGTGACTATCGATATCAAGCTCTATCTCTTGATGAGTCCCGTCACTACTAGTCAGTACCGCGATAATTGGATCTTCAAAGTCTTCTTCTTGGGCTCCACTCATTACAACTTCTACAGTTAAACTGTTTATACTAGCCATAACTAGTTTAAGGCTGATTGTTAAGGTACTAACAAAAGCCACCACAAGCAAAACTGCAGCTGTCATACTTGAGGCAACAACACTAGCTAAAGCACCAACGCTACCTCCGATTGTTGTAGAGACTGTTGCAGCAGTTGCAGCCGTTTGAGCCGTCGAGGCAATAGATGTAGATGTATCGAGGATCTCTGAAGACAGGTCAATATTGCCACTTTCTTCAACCTCCACGTCAGGTGAATCATTTTCAAGTTTACCTAAAGGATCATTAAAGGTTTCCTTAACTTTAACTGATTCATCTAAATTTTGACATGAGTTTTCCTGTATAAATTTAGGATCTTCATTGTCAATTACAATCTTCTGACTATTGTATGAATCCTTTGATACTCCATCAGGATTTTTTATACTATAATCATTAAATTCTTTATCCACAACTCTATCCTCTATTAGATATTATTAACTTCGCCATCAGCAATGCCTTTACTTAATTTCTTTTGTTCATCAACAAATGATTTTGCTTCTTTTTGTTCAACGTTTGTTGATTTTTCAAAACTAGTTGGTTGATTAACAACAACTTGAGGGAATGGAATATTGATGTTATTTCTATCAAATAACAACTTGAATTGTCTATTCATATCTCTTTCAACTTGGTATTTAGCACCTTCTTCACAGTTTGCAACAAATCTGATTACAACTGAAGAATCAGCAAGTTCCGCAACACCTTTATAGAATGGACCTTCTTTGATGTCAGGAATAGCTTCTTTGATAAGAGGTAGATTAGTCTTTAAAATTGATTCAACTCTTTCAAGTGATTCACCATATTCAATACTAATATCACAGATTGCAAGTGATAATTGGTTTGTCATATTGATGACAGTCTTAAGGTTAGAGTTGTTTATAATCTTAATATTTCCACCAGCATCTTCGATTTGAGTTGTACGAATTCCAATTTCTTTTACAGTTCCACGGAATCCATCAACAACAATAATATCGCCAATGTCAAATAGTTTTTCAAATACAATAAATAATCCCGCTAAAATATCCGCAATTAGTGGTTGAGCACCTAAGCCGACAACCAATCCTAAAATTCCAATACCAGCTAAAATAGCGGTTGTATCG
>LVBR01000147.1 GCA_001604495.1 Acholeplasmatales bacterium Tener_01
TTCCGATCTTAATCACCATCCAAATGTACCAAATAAGAATTATAATTATCGCAATGTTCAATTAAAAAAATAGGCTTATATTTTTCTAAATATTCAAAATCATATCGAGATAAATCTCGATCTTTTCTTTCCTTTTGACTTGTAAGTATGGCAATATTAGTAGTAACCATCCAACCAGTAAATAAATTTTTCATCTTTTTGGATAAATCAGTATATTCAGATGATAATACTTTTTCTTTTAGAACATCAAACCAAGAATTATAAATATAATATGAACTACTATTTGAAGAATGTTTATTCTTAATTGGAGAATAAAAGCCTCCTGATAATGATTTAATATAATAATAAACTATGTCTTGAAACAAAAAGAAATTATGTTCGCCTTTGACTAATAGTTTCATTTTTATCATCTCCTTTATTTATATGCTGCTATAAATAGAATATTCCTTATTCTTTACATCAATGTTATTTAAACAATTTGCTAAACTACGAACAAAACCTAATAGTGTTTCATAATTACCCCATCCATTTTTTGGATTATATTTTTCTAATTTCTTCTTATTCCTTATAAGTAGTTCTAAGGACTTATTAATATAATTTACATATTTTTCATCGACATATTTAAATCCCAAGTCACTTGGATGCCATAACAACAAATATAAATTTATATTATTATCTAGGATGATATGTTCTGCCATTTCACTTAAATTATGAGTCATATGTCTATTAAAAATATAGTTATCCACATATTCATATTCATAGATATGACTAATATCACGATTAGGAAAATACTTTTTTACTTCTTCTATTGTTTTAAGTTCTTTATTCATCCCATTTTCTCTGATGTAAACTCCAGTAGTTCGATGTTTGATTTTTTCACTTGTTTCGATATATAGATCTAATCCCATTTTTTTCCTTTCTTTGCCTATTATAATTTTGCAATGACGTAAACATATTTTGCTATATATGTTATTATTACATATAATATTATACTATGTAGTATTTAAATAGTCAACGTAAAATATATATTTTTTTCATATTTTTATTGATAAATTATTTATTACATATTATAATATATTTGAGGTGATTAACATAAATGTCATTTGGAGAACAATTAACAAAACTAAGAAAAAGGAATAATCTTACACAAATAGAACTTGCAGATACTGTAGGTGTTAAACAATATGTCATTTCTGCTTGGGAAAACGATAGAACTGAACCCAATATTTCACAATTATCAAAATTAGGGGATCTTTTTGGTGTTTCCATTGATTATCTTATTGATAAAGAAGTCGTCATCGCTATGAATGAAGAACAATTCATAAAAACGATAGAAAACATCGATAAAGATGTTAACGATGAGTTTATTAAAACAATTCATTCATTATGTGATGACTTGCCAGACAATAAAAAAGAAAAGATGCTAAATGTAATTAAAGCATCTACAGAATTAATAAAATAAACTCTTAGAACCACAATGGTCTAAGAGTTTTTTTAGTTCATATTACTTCATTATATTATTCTTGTATTTAACAATATTAATCTCTATTTTTTCAAAGATAAATTTGCAATACACTCAGCATTAATGAATCTTTTTATTAATTCGCTTTCATCAATTGGTTCAATCGAGTCTGGGTGAAATGCTAAATTACTGTATTCATCAATTATTTCATCTTTATTAAAATTATAATCTTCTACATCAATGTATTCATAATTTTGATCATCATATAAGTATACTTTTCTTTTTTCCATAGTACCCCTCCCACCCACAGATGCGGCGCTAAAAAAAAGAAAAAAATCACATTTGCGATTATTGTTATGTTTATATTTTTTTAGTTCGTGTTCCTAGCCCGGTTTGTTAATGCGCAGATAGTTTCAACATGATATGTCCCAACAAACATATCTACTAAGCATCC
>LVBR01000148.1 GCA_001604495.1 Acholeplasmatales bacterium Tener_01
TTGTTGAAGACTTAAGAAAGACTAGAGTTCAAGATGGTGATTTTGTCACATTACTTAATGCTTTTACATTTAGTGGTAGTGAAATCTCAGGATCACTATATAATCTTATTTTATCAAGAAGCAATGGTAAAACATCATATGAAACCTTAAAAGGAATTGTTGTTAGTTTTAATGTTGAAAGTGATTTAAATGCTCAAGTAAGAAATGACTTATTTGCACCATTTAAGATGAAAAAATATAAAGATTTATCAACAAAAGAAGCTAGAGTATATCTTCCTAAGAAAGAAGAAGGGAAATTTGATGAAGTTTTAGTTGATTGTTTCTATGATTTACATAGCGATTTTAATAGTAAGAGTGTTGGTATTGATGTTAAAGATGGTGTTTGTACAATATATATTAACTACATGAACAATATGATTAAGATCAAATCATTTGATAGTAAGGCTATTGAAAACTATTGTAGAATGTATATTGAAGGAATTGAAGAAGCAATTAAAATTAAAGAAAAATTAGAAAGGATTTGTTAAAATGGCAAAATTCAAATTAAAAGATGAATTCAAATTCAGAAAGAAATTCGTTGCTGCAAGTGCATTTATTGCCTTGATAGCATTTGTATTATTGATGTTCTATCTACCAGAAGGTAAGAAAGCTTGGAGTTGGTTAGCATTTTTACTAATCCCTCTATCACCAATTATTACTGGATTACAAAAGATTACAATTAGTTATTCACTTGTTGTTGTGATTGCATATTTAGTTTTAGGATTTACTCTTGATTGGTGGCATCCTGGTTGGGTATTATTCTTAACTATTCCAATCTTCTATATTTTCTTCCCTCGTGGACTTGTTAAAACATTCGAAAGAATTGAGAAAAAAGATGATGACGATGATGGCGATAGAGGCCAAAACGTTTATGATATTTAAAAATAATGGAGTCTTAAACTCCATTTTTTTGATATAATATAGTTAGGGTGGTGGCAATATGAAAGCTTTACTAATGATTCATGGTTTTATAAGTGAAATGAATGACTTTGATTCCATAATGGATGATGTTAATGCAAGATATGATTTTGTATATCGTCCAATTCTTCCTGGTCATGGAGATAAAGGAATATATGATTATAATAACTTTAATAGTAAAGATACTTTCAAATGCGTATTAGATGCTTTTGATTACCTTGCTAAAAGCTATGATGATATCGATGTGCTTGGTTATTCCATGGGTGGAGCCCTAGCTACATATCTATCTGGCGTAAGAAAGTTTAATAAGCTTATTCTAATTGCCCCAGCAAACCACTATTTTAACCCAATTGCCTTTTTAAATGGTGGACAATATGCGATGAGTAAATTCCATGCTTTAAATAAAGCGATTATGCAAAAAGATGAAGCTGAACAAGCAACTTATAAAGAGATGTTAAAGCATTTTAATGAAGACCAAAGAAGATGTGCATCATACACATTCAGAAAGTATTTAAAAACATATATTTGGCACGCATATAAGGAATTTAAAGACATTGTTCTTAACTGTAATAAAGATTTAAAAGAAATCAAAAACCCAACACTAATTATTTGGAGTAGACTAGATCAATTAGTTCCTTATAAAGCAGTTACTGAACTATATGATATATGTACAAATGATGTTAAAGAATTAAAGATATTTGAAGATTTCACACATTTAATGTTAATAAGTGATAATCCTCAGCCATTAATTGATGCTGTTTTAGAGTTTATGGATAAATAGGTGCAATATGGAAAACATTAAAAAATATGAAATAAAATGCATAAATATCAATGATCAAGCAGTGGGAGAAGCTTACATTGATAAGAAAAAACTAGTTTTAGTTCCTTATATTCTACCTAAAGAAGTGGGAATAATTGAATATGATAAAAACACTTCAAGAACTAAACTAGTAAAACTTATTAAAGCTTCAAACATTAGGGTTAATCCTAAATGCATGGTCTATCAAAGATGTGGAAGTTGTCAAATGCTTCATATGAAGTATGAAGAACAAATTCTATTTAAAAAAGAAATGGTAAATAGGCTATTTAAAAACGATAAAATCCCATTTACTTTTAAAGAAATCATTGATAGTAGTATCAAAGAAGGCTATCGCAATAAGATGCAAGTAGCATATAAAGCTAAAGATGGTAAAGTTATATATGGTTTTTATGAAGAAGATAGCCATAGAATAATTCCCCTTGATTATTGTTTTGTTCAAAGTGAAAAACAAAACCAAATTGTTAAAGAGATTGCTAAAATTATGCAAGAATTAAAGATTACTCCATATAATGAAGATAAAAGAGTCGGAGTTATTCGTTTTGCATTGATTAGAGAAGCTTTTAAAACAAATGAAATTCTAGTTACAATTGTAACTAATGGAGAATTATTCCCTGCAAGAAATGAATTTGTTAAGAGGCTTCGCGCAAGATGTCCTTTCATTTCAACAATCATTCAAAACTATAACTCCAGAAAAACTTCAATAATTTTGGGTGATCAAGAGCGAGTTTTATATGGAAGTGGTTATATTGTAGATGAACTTTGTGATATTAAATTTAAACTTTCATCAAAGACTTTTTATCAAGTTAATCCAAAACAAGCTGAAAGGTTATATAACAAAGTAATCGAATTTGGTGAATTCACTAAAGATGATATCGTAATTGATGCATATTGTGGTGTTGGAACTATTGGAATGGCTGTTAGTAGATATGTAAAAGAAGTTATCGGAGTTGAAAATAATAAGACTTCAGTTCAATGTGCTAAGATGAATGCTCACGATAACAATATTAGAAATATCCAATTTGTTCTTGACGATGCCACAAACTATCTAGTCAATCTTTCTAAGCAAAAAGCTCAAATTGATGTACTTATTATGGATCCACCAAGAACTGGATCAACTGAAAGTTTCTTAGAGGCCATAAAGAAGCTTAATCCTAAGAAGGTAATATATGTTTCATGTGATCCACATACATTAACAAGGGACTTAAAAGTATTACTACCTAACTATAATGTTAGTAATGGATGCTTAGTAGATATGTTTGTTGGGACATATCATGTTGAAACTATCTGCGCATTAACAAACCGGGCTAGGAACACGAACTAAAAAAATATAAACATAACAATAATCGCAAATGTGATTTTTTTCTTT
>LVBR01000149.1 GCA_001604495.1 Acholeplasmatales bacterium Tener_01
TTAAATATTTTTTTTACTTCATCAGTATAAGAGCCATCTTGATTATAAACATATAGGGGCTTTACTACTTCACAATCAGCTTTTTTGTTCTTTCTTGCGGATACTAAAACAAGCAAAGCTTTTTTATCATCTACTTTAGTGTAGATGAATCTGATTCTTTTAACTCCAAATCTTTCTTTTTGTAAAGACACTAAAATGTCACTTAATCTTTCGACTCTATGAACTAAGTAAAATGTTCCGCCATCAACTAATAACTTCTTCGCTTCACTTACAATTTCTTCTAAAGTGATTAATACTTCGTGTCTAGCAATTGTTAGGTAGTCATTTTTATTAGTGATACTAGTTTCATTATATTTGAAATAAGGAGGATTAGAAGTAACAATATCAAAACTATTGGCTCCAACAGTTTTATATATATCTTTAATAGAACCACATATAATATCTATTTGGTTTTCTAAATTATTAAGTTTAATGCTTCTTCTTGCAAGGTCACATACATCATCTTGAATGTCAACACCAATTATCTTAGCATCACTTTTAAGTGTTAAAAATAGTGGTATTGGTCCGTTGCCACATCCTAAGTCGATGATTTTATTTGCATTTTTACATTCAACAAAATCACCAAGTAGCATAGAATCAAGCGAAAAGCGAAGCATATCATCTCTTTGAATGATTTTGATTCTTTCGTAACCTAATAATTCATGTACTTCTTCCAAAGCCTTACTCCTATTTATCTATTAATTCTTCTAATTCTTTGTCTAATTCAATATTTTCTTCTTTACTATGAGATTCTACTTTAACTAAATCTTTAGCTTCCCAAACCTCAATCTTTTCTTCATCATCGATTGTTTTAACTATCTCTTGTAAGATATTAACATCGATTACTTTACAACGTTTATTGTCCTTTGTTTGAACGATATCACCATTTAGAGGAATTCTCTTTCTGATTTCTTCATAAAGTGGGCTTTCGTAAGCGATACAGCACATAAGCTTACCACATAGACCTGCAACCTTAGATGCATTTAAGCTCATGCCTTGGTCTTTAGCCATCTTCATTGTAACTAAATCAAATTCTCTTAAGTGGTTTTTACAACAGATTTCTCTTCCACATATTCCTATACCGCCTAAGAATTTAGCACCTTCTCTTGTTCCAACTTGTCTTAACTCAATTCTTACTCTAAATTCAGCTGCCAAGTCTTTTAATAGTTCTCTAAAGTCAACTCTTCCATCAGCGTTGTAATAGAATATTACTTTTTGCTTATCAAGTGTGTATTCACACTCTAAAAGCTTCATTTCAAGTTTATTTCTTTCAATAATCTTTAAAGCAATATCAAAAGCTTTTGTGGCTTTTTGAAGATTATCTTTGTAAGTTTTCAAATCGTAATTACTAGCAATTCTTACAACAGGTTTTAGTTCATGTTCTAAAACACCATCTTCAATCTCTAGTGGAGGTATTGTAACTTGTCCAAGTTCAATTCCTCTTACTGTGTCCACAACAACTTTATCATCTTTTTCAAGTTTATATGGACCGGGACTAAACCAATATATTTTACCAACATCTTTAAATGTTATACCAACAACTTTTGTCATTTTGACACCTCAATAAACATTTCAACGTACATAGTTTCTAGGTTGATGTTATATCTTAATCTTTGTTTGAATGAAACCATTGTTTCAACTTGTCTAAAGATTTTGTGATAATCGCTGTTATCATCATAATCATTTATCTCATCGCAAAAGATTATACGTTCATCTTGTCCTAGAGTTTTATATATACGATCGTTTGTGATTACTATTAATAAATCTAAAAACATCTGGTGAAGTTTTTTATTATTCCAATCATCCATTAAAACCTTAGCATTTTCATAAAATGCAAGATATGGACTATCTTCATCACATATCGCTTTATTGCACGCTTTAACTAATTTCATAATTTCTTGGACTGTCCCCTCGTTATAAAGAGCCATTCCTTCTAAAGTATCATTAGTTATTGTTGAAAGGACACGACTTGTCTCTAAATCAACACCATTACTTTGGTATTCATTTATCAAGTCTTCTTCTTTAACTTTAAAAAATGATACAACTTGACTACGAGAAATAATAGTTGATAAAACACCAGCTAGATTCTCAGTTGTCATTATTCCATATATTCCTTCTTTTGTCTCTTCAATAAACTTTAAAAGTGAGTTTGCAGCTGAAGGAGTTGCTTTATCAATATCTTTGATAATGAAGACTCTTGTTCCACTTTCTAAACCTTTACGACTAAATTCAAAAATCAAGTCATCAATTTGGTCTTTTCTAATAGAATCTCCACTCGCCTCAACATAATAAATTCTTGGATGTTCACCACTTAATATTCTTTTGCATTCAGTGCATTCCATGCAAGGTTTATTCTCACCTGTACACATAAGTAAACTTGCTAAATAATAAGCAGCTTCAATCTTAAGTGTACCTTTTGCACCTTCAAATAAATAAGCATGAACTAATCTATTTTTATTGAAACTGTTCTCTATCAGTTTTAAAACTCTACTTTGAGTTTTCTTAAAACGTTCAAAATCCATAAACACCTCTATTTTATTGATTCAAAAACAATCTCTTTAATCTTTT
>LVBR01000150.1 GCA_001604495.1 Acholeplasmatales bacterium Tener_01
TGAAAATGGTGAGATTGTTGAAAGTGGAACTCATGATGAACTGATGAATGATAAGAATAGATATTATAAGATGTTTACTTCTCAAGCTTCACTTTACCAAAAACTTAAAGAAAGTTAAAAATAATCTCCGTGGAATTCACGGAGATTTTTAAGTTAAATTTAAGTTATGACATTATAATTAAAAATGATATAAGAAAAAGAATAAATAATTAGCACTAAATAGGTTAGAGTGCTAAAAAATAGTTGACAATTTTAAATATTAGGGGTATAATAATATTAGAATCGAGGTGAACAATATGCCAACAAGAACATTTTTAAACTTGCCAAAAGAAAAGCGCCTTAGAGTTTTAAGAGCCGCAAAGAAAGAATTCAGCCGTGTTCCGTTAGAAAAAGCAGTTATTGCTAATATCGTTAAAGATGCTGACATTCCTCGTGGAAGTTTTTATCAATATTTCTATGACGTTGATGATCTATTTGTATATGTATTAGAATATATGTATGGTATCGATAGAAAGAAATTTATGAAGTTCTTGAATGATACAAATGGTGACATATACGAAGCGCTTAAGATTAGATTCGCAGATGAGATTGATAAATTATCAAGTGAAGAAAACAGACAATTTAAGATTAATGCTATAACAACATTACTTTCTCAAGAAGGAACATCTTCAAAGTTGATTCCACTTGCAATTGAAAAACAAAACCAAGTTGATTTAACTTATTTCCCAGTTGAAGTTCAAAAGCAAAAGAATTTTGATAACTTCATGAATATTGTAAAGATGATCGGTAATGTTTGTGTTCAAAAATACATAACAAAACAAGCAAACGAAGATGAAATCAAAAACTATTACAATGATTGCATCGACTTTGTTAAGAGTGGCTTACAATAAGAATAAAGAAAACCTTTTGGTTTTCTTTTTTTTTACTTTGTGATATAATTCATAAAGAGATGTTCCTTGCCTAACCATCTCGAATAAAAAACAAGGAGTGTGTATTTATGAAAGTTAAAGATATCGCAAGACTTGCGATAGTTAGTGCATTGTATGTCGCTTTGACATATGCTTTAGGATTCTTATCTTATGGCGACATTCAATTTAGGATTGCTGAAATATTGGTGCTACTTTGTTTCTTTAGGAAAGACTATACTATTAGTTTAACAGTTGGCTGCCTAATTGCCAATTTGTTTAGTCCTATGGGAATTTATGATGTTATTTTTGGAACCATCGCAACATTACTTAGTTGCCTTTGTGTTTGCTTTTTACCTAACATTTTCTTATGTATTATCCCACCAGTAGTATTTAATGGGGTAATTGTAGGATTAGAACTTCACTACATTTTGGAATTACCATTTGTAGCATCAATGATAAGTGTTGCTATAGGTGAAGCAGCAGTTATGGTAATCGGTGCTTTTATTTTCTTCTTCCTAAAAAAGAAGAAGGGCTTTATGAAAGTACTTTGTGCCAATCAGCATGTTGAATTTGAAGAAGAATAGTATTTAAGTCAAATTGAGTTTTCAATTTGACTTATTTATTGTTAAGGAGATTATTATGTTATTAATAGCCGAAGAGATAAAAAAACGATATAGCGATAAACCACTACTTGAGGGAGTGTCACTTAACATTGAAAATACTGATAAGATTGGTCTTGTTGGGGTGAATGGTTGTGGCAAAAGTACTTTTCTAAAGATTTTAGCGAAAGTACTTGATCCTGATAGTGGTGATGTTAATATAATAGGAAAGACTAAGATTAGCTACTTATCACAAGACTTAAATATTGATACTAATAACACAGTATTAAAAGAAGTCTTAAAAAACACTGATGATAAGTTAGAAGCTGAACACATCGCTAGATCCATTTTATCTAAACTAGAACTTAATGATTACGATAAATTAATTTCTGATCTTAGTGGTGGAGAAAAAAGAAAAGTAGCCTTAGCATGTTCGCTAGTAAAAGAGTGCGACCTATTAATTCTAGATGAACCTACAAACCACTTAGATAGTGATATGATTGAATGGCTTGAAAAGTATTTGATTAAGTTTAATAAAGCCTTAATCATGGTCACTCATGATAGATACTTTTTAGAACGTGTTGTTAATAAGATAGTAGAACTTGAAAATGGCAACTTATTTGAGTATGAAGCAAATTACTCAAAATACTTAATATTAAAAGAAGAGCGTCT
>LVBR01000151.1 GCA_001604495.1 Acholeplasmatales bacterium Tener_01
TTGTAACTCTTGAATTATTAACTGAGTCGAATTGAAGAGTTGAACCTTCTTCCATTCTACCGACTAAGCCACCAGCAGAACCTGCAGAGCTTGTAACACTTAGGTTACTTCCGCTTCCGGCAGTAGTTACGTTTAATGTTGCATCGCTTCCAAGTGTTCCGCAGATTAAACCAGCATTAGCGCTACTTACTACATTTAAGTTTGCAGTGTTTGTAAAAGTAATTGTAACCGTAGCATTACTAGCTATATCACCAATTACTGATTCAAAGTCACTAGCTTCATCTCTATCACCACTATATGGAGCAAGGTTAATGCTCCAGTTTGCAGCACTGGATCCAGCCACAACGTGGTTAGCAAATAATGATCCACTAGTTAGGGTATTTGCAGTTGGAGTTTCTGCTATAACCTGTCTAGTAATATTAACAACTCCTGCTGAATGATCACTAAATTCAATAGTGAAATCGGTTGTTACATAATTGAATAATGGACAATTGTATAAATTAAATACATTCTTACCAGTATTAGGAACAATAATCTTTCCAGCAAATGGTTTAGACTCTGTTCCGATACTAATATATCCATCATTTACTATTTCAGTACCAGTGTTAATTGCGATATTTAGGGTATCATCTGGACTAGTATAAACACCATTATACATAGTTCCATTATAATACGCATCGGCATAAGCATTCATTTCATTGACACTATTGATATTAAAAGTGTTTCCTGAAGCATGAAGCTTAATACCAAATCCTTTTAAGGAAATAGCAACTATTATTAATAATGTAGTTATAAATAGGAAAACATATTTAATTTTATTTATTAAGTTTTTATTTCTATTTATACTCATAAAGTCACCTTCAAAATTATAAATATTATATGTTTAAATCGTTAATCAGCATTAGCATTAAATGTTGTATAAACAACACTACTATTCATCGCATCCCAAGTTTGACTAATAGTATCAACTTTATAAAATTGTATTTCATACCTACCAACAACATCTGAATCGACATTGAATGAAACGCTATTAGATGTTGTTGTAGTACCAGCAATATCAAGTAGAGTAACTAGTGATTCATAACTTATAGTAACTAAGCTACTATTCCAAGTGATTGTAACTCTTCCACTACCAATTCCACTTACTAAATAATTAAATCCATCGTAAGCACTTGGAGGAGTTGATCTATCATCATTAAATGAACCACTCCATGCGTTTGATGCACCTTGAACACGAACATCGGCATTAAACAAACCTTTAAGGGTAATATCTTGCCAAGTAGCTGTTAACTCTAAATATAGATTAGTTCGATCAGGTGCAAAATTAGTACTGAATGCAATAATATATGTATCACTATATGCAGCATTTCTTGTTAAAGTTCCACCAAATATATCACTTTCATTAGTAGCCAAATGGCTATTATTTAATGTGACACTAATTGGAGGTTCTACTTCTTTTGTAATTGTTACTGAGTAAGTAGATGCAGAGGCTGCATCTTGAACTTTACCATCATCATCAATATAGACAAACTTTGCAGATAAAGTGTATGCAACATCATTTTCATTAGGTTTATTTTGTTTACCTTGAATGTAGTTACAAATAGTAACAACGGCTGTTGGTGCTTGACTTCCATCAGTGACAAAGATTGTCTTGATATTTTCTTTACTGTCAGCAACTCTTAACAAATAGTTTGAAGAAAAGCGGTCACCATCTACTGATTCATATGGGGCGATTGTTCTTTGGGCATTCAAACTGTGAGTGTATGCACCATAAATGATAGCTCCAAATGATAACAAAAGAGTGCATACAGCTGCCACAATTATTATCTTTTTCATTTTACTCATAAATGACCTCTCCTTTCTTCTAAATTTAGATCAATTATTATTGTCCTTGTGAATTTGATGTCTTTGCAGCAATACAAATAACATCAGTTTCTCTATCGTTTTCGCCTTTAGAGCCTAAATTAACTCTTAGAATATAGTAGTGATAGAAATCACCATATACATTTCCTTGAATGGCACTATTTGTTTGCCAATATAATGGTTCAGCATATTTATTGACATAACTATAAGTACCATATGTTTCAGCATGTTTATCGCTATTAGCTATTAACTCACCATCAACAGTTTGACTATTTAGGAAATGGCCAACTATTGCAGATCCATCAATTGCATAATAGTAAGTGTCACCACCAACTGTTGTGTAACTTACAGTTGCACCACTAGGATTACTTGATTCAGTTGCATGGAATATATCGTAACTGAATTGATTGTTTGTAGTGTAAGCAAGTTGAATCTTATAGTATGATGCGAATTCTCCTGAAATACAGAATACATAGTATTTATAACGAGGCTCTTCAGGGTCTCCTTCAGCAGCATCAATTCCATCAAAATACAAATATTTAATATCTTCATTGTGACCAGCACCGATAAAAAGTGAACTAATTGTTGATACCGGAGCGTATCCAGCAATGACTTTCTCACTATTAAGCCATGCAAAGACAGGAGTCGCTACAAAAAACAAAAATAAAAGTATTAAAGATGTAATAATAGATAATCTCTTAGGAATAATTTTCGTATTCTCGTTCATTTATAATTCCTCCCTTCTTTGTTTTTAATTATTCACTAGCATCAAGATAAACAACGATGTAGTGGAATGAGTCTCCTATTAACTGGTCACCTTCATTGTAACCGTCATTTAGTAAATTATTATCATTAGATTGAGCATTAGTTTTAAAGAAATAATTTCTATTGTCATCAACATAAGTTCCAAGACTACTTGGATACTTCTTCGGATCATTTTCATCAACTGTTAAATTATCATAGATATCTTGATAAGTAACAGGCCATACCCAGTAAAGAGTTATCTTATAACAATCAGTATATCCAGGATCAGTTGATAAAGATTGACCATTTGTTGAGTAGCTAAGTACGCCATCTTCAATTAAACCACTGTATTTATAATTTGAACTATTATTTCCAGTTCTTTCAGTGAAGAATAAGAAATGACCTTTTAACATATTGAATCTTTCTTCATTTTCTGGAGTATGCTCAAAAGCAACAAGCCTTAATACCAAATTAACATAAGTCTTTCTCAAGCCATCAAGGGTGATATGAATATTAGTATCAACTCTTGATACACCATCATGTGGTTTAATATAGAATGTTAAATAGCCATAAGCACCAGGCATCAAATAATACTCATCTTCATACATGAATTCATTTACAAGCTCACATGCTAAATGCGCACTTTGAGCAGTTGTAATATTAGTATTATAATCATACCCTGCAGTCTCTAAATCGTCTTGTAAAGTGCTAATACCATCGTATGAATTATAAGTTGTTGCACGGGCTGGTATTAATAAGTCATAAGTTGTTCCACTTATGCTCATATCAGTACCATTAGATCCAACTTCGGTATTCATAGCTATCCAAGTATAAGTCACAGTAGTAACGATTGCGGCTATTACTAATAAAATTATAAATGGTGGCAGTAAGCCAATTAGTGTCTTTTTTCTCATATTTCTTCCTTACCACAATCTAGTCTATTTTTTTATAAAAAGAAAATAAAAAAAGCCAACCAGATTGAATGCAACTGGCTGACTTCATGAGTCCCTTTAGCTTTGCGTCACCGCTTTGCAACGGCTTTGCTCAATATCTAGACTTATTCTATCACAACAGCATTAAAAAGTCAATAATTCTAATACAATAAAAAGCCGATTTTATTAAAAAATCGACTTATTTTCTTTAAGTTCTTTCTTTTTGTCGTACATCTTCTTGTCTGCACGAGTGAAAACTAAACGATATTTCTTATCATTTGATGAATCAAAGTCTTCTTTTCCACTAGAAATGACAACTTTCCCTTCCTTTTGATTATCTAATACTTTTTCTTCAAACATATTAAATAATTCTTCACGGTTAAGGTAATCTTCACCTTCAAGTATTGTAACAAACTCATCGCCACCAATACGATAAACTATGGAATTATCAAAAGTATCGCTTATTAATTCATAGGCTTCTCTGATGTACTCATCACCTTTATTATGACCTTCAGTATCATTTATTACTTTTAAGTCATTTAAGTCAAATACGATAACACTAAACTCAGTTAATGTTTTTTCTTCAATTCGCTTGTCAATGTCTTGTTCCGCCTCAACATATGCATGGGCATTTTTAGCACCAGTTAGTGGGTCAGTATACGCCATAATTCTTGTTGAAATGATTTCTTCGATTTGTCTTTGTTCTTTTTCAAGGTGAATTTTTAATTCACGATGGCTAGCTTCTTTCTCATCTTCCATAACGAATGTGTGAATCACACAAGTACCAATCATTAATCCTACTGAATAAAGTGGCAAAAGAGAGTAGAAAGCTTGTAATATAACGGATGCAACCATCAAAAGGCCATAAAAGCCAATTGCAGATATCCTTAACACTCCACGCCCTCTTTCTTTGATTATTACAATCAAAGAGTAAAGAGCAGTAAGGAAGAATAAGAATACTTGTATCGCAAGTATTAAAAATCTAAGTTCACCAGTGTGGTAAACTCCTGCCTCATCAAGCCAAAATACAATTGGAGTTAAGCAATTGAATATTAAGCTTATGATTATGAATCCAACAAAAGAATACCCAACAATCATAAAAGCTTTATTGACAATAACATTTCTATTCAAGTATTCAGAAACATACCTTGTCCATAGTAGTAAGGATAATGCCATAATGATGAAATAAAAGACAGTTGTAAGATATGTGGCAGTAGTTAAACCTGCATCATAAAATATACCCCAAAGAATGTCAGTAATAAAATATCCAATTACACCATATAAGAAATTCTTATAGGCCAGTTTGACATTGTCTTCGATAGCATCATTATTATTCTTTTTAAAAATATCGAAATTCACAATAAGAAGGACTATTAAACCAATTAGTCCTATGCTTGAATAAATCATAGGGCATCTCTCCTAAAACACTATTAAACATTATACTAC
>LVBR01000152.1 GCA_001604495.1 Acholeplasmatales bacterium Tener_01
ATATTGACGTATATAAATAAATAGTGTATACTATTTGTGTAAAAGCACACAAAAAATAATATTTTGTGGTTAAATTCTCAAAGGTGACCTTATGATTTATGATTATGATGAAATAATTAAAAAGTATGGTAATTGGTACAAATTAAAGAAAGCTATTGAAAAAGAAGAAATATTTAAAATAGATAATGGTTTGTATTCTACAACCAAGTCAGTTAAAGAAATTGATGTTATTGTAAAGAAATATAATAACCCAATATTTACTTTAAAATCTGCTTTTTATTATTATGGTATCAGTGATGTTATTCCTGATAAGTATTATATAGCTTCAAGTAAAAATGGTGCTAAATATAATGATCCTTCTATAAAACAGTTCTTTATGGATAATGATATATTACACTTAGGAATTACTTCATTTGAATATTTAGGAACTAAAATTAATATTTACTCAAAAGAAAGATTATTAATTGAACTAATAAGATATAAATTTGATATTTCTTATGACTACTATAAAGAAGTAATCAATTATTATCGCAAGAATGTTAATGAAATTAATTTTCAAGAAGTAATAGATATTTTAAAAGATTTTCCTAAGAAGGATATGATTCTTAAAATAATTCAAGAAGAGGTACTCTGATGGATAACATAAATATTTTAGAATTAACGAACTCAATAAAGAAAGAAGGATATGAAGGCGAATACGTCGATGCAAAGCTATGTCAAGATATCATTTTGCTATTAATATCAAAAAGTGCTTATGCTAATAATATAACAATAAAGGGTGGAGTTGTAATGCGAAGTATAACTAATAATACTCGTAGGGCAACTCTTGATATTGATCTTGATTTTATTAGATATCCTCTAACTGATGAGGGCATTACTAATTTTATTGAGTCATTAAATGGAATCATGGGAATTAGAATTGATGTTATCGGTAGGCCTGAAGAACTTAAACATCAAGATTATGAAGGAAAAAGAGTATATATAAACATTAAGGATGTGTTTAATAATGCACTAGGGAAGAGTAAGAATAACCGAAATAAAGAAATGAGGATGTATATATGAAAAATAGATATGTAATATATAGTTGTACTGCTGTACGAAGCGATAAGACAAAAATTATAAGAATTATTAAAATACAATCTCACTTTCAAGTTGAGGATTTAGCAATTTCTTTAATTGTAACCAGTGATTCGCCAGGAATAATTAAAAAAATTGAATTTGAGAATGATGGTTGTGGATATTCATTCAATTATGGTAATCCAATATATGAAGGACTATCATTTGATGAACTAGATAATACCAATATAAAAGTAACATTAGTGTATGAAGATAATACTAGAATACAATATGATTGTGTTCAAGTTGGTGAAGAGGTTACTAAAAATAAAATAACTAGAACAACTCCTATTATTCTAGCTGCAATGGGAATGTCTAGATTTACACATGCTGAGTACATTATTGCTCATAAAAAAGAAGTTGAAAAACTAAATGCGCTAAATCTTGATCCTAATTATGATGGATATTATGCTGTTGAGGATTTTGAAGTTTCTTGTGCAATGAATGACCTTCAAAGATTCTTCAACATATATAAAGATGATTATTACGCATAGATATTGATATAAAATTGTGGGTGGATCATTTCTCAAAACTGCCCAACTATGAGCACATCGTCGAAATGGTCTGTTGTCTTGTCAAACAAAAGTAATATTAAAAACACATCATTAAGAGATTCTTATCACTTAT
>LVBR01000153.1:0-6682 GCA_001604495.1 Acholeplasmatales bacterium Tener_01
GATGGTATAGATATCATCAAAAAGGTCTTTCTGGAAGTGGATAAACTGGAAATTAACGGTAAAACCCTAATTTCCAATGAAAGAGAAATCTCCTTGAAAGAAGAGGACTTTGGCTTAACTGAAAACTATTATCCTTACTTTTTTGCCTCTCCCTGGATGGCACTAAACCAGGAAAACTACCAAGAATATAATAAAATGAATACTTTTCAGCGCAATCAAAGATTAAAAACCATCCTGAAAAATAACCTCAAAACCCTTTCCAAAGCATTTAACTATTGGATTCCGGAAGTGGATAAGCTGAATGTGGATGGCTGGTTTAAACCCCTGGAGGTAAATTTCCACAATCAAACAANNTCGGAAAACAAAGTGCTCGCGGCTTTGGTGTAGTAAGAAAAAGAAAGGAGGAAAAATATGTTTGAAAGTTTAAGAAAAATAGGGATAATGGAATGTAAGAAGTTAGGGAAAACACCGGAACAGATTATTTTAGAAAACAATGTTAAGAATTCAAGGATTAATAATGTAATTGAGTTACATATAGACGATAAAGAAAACAATACAAATATTGAAGTTAAAATTGCTCCTCTTGATACAAACAATCTAAGCAAATATGGAGCTTATCAGAAAAATACTAATGGAGTTAATATACTATATTATGAGATAGTTAGTAAAAAAGATTTTCAACGGAAAAAGGATAAAGCAGAATCAGAAAAAATATGTGACCTTATACAAACTAAATTTATAAATGTAGAAATTGACCATCCTATTAAGGAAATTCTTACTAACAATAAAGAGGATATAATTCAAAAGTTATCAGCTCTTAAAGAAAAACTAGATAAAGAAACAAAATATTTACTTACCCTTGTTTATAATGGACATTATGTGTATGAAATTGAGGAATGTAGGAATAAAATAAAAGAAATGACAAGTAAGAAAAATTACTCTAAGTCCAAAGAAGAATCAAGGCACAAAGGAAATTGTGTTTTTTGTCACGAACAAAAGGATCTTGTAGGGTTGCTAAATCTTGATGAAAGATTTATGTTCTTTAACTATGGTGTGCCAATATTTGCCAGAGGATTTTCTATAGCAAATGCTTATAAAGATACTGCTATATGTAATGAATGTGCAGAATATATAAATCTGGGTAGTAGAATTATTGTTCAGTCAACAAATACCGTTTTCAACATAATTAAAAAGAGTATTAAAACTGATATCGTTAGTTATATCGTTATTCCAAGGTTTTTGTCTCCGAGTGAAAATGAGATTGATACGGCTTATGAAAAAACAATCAAAGCATATTTAGAAGAAAGGAAAAATATGGATGGGCAAAAAAATAAGGTTACTGGAAAGGACATAATTTTAGGTAACCTTGAAGATAGAATTGCTCAACAAAAAAATGTAATGAGTTTTGATTTTATTTATTACTCCTCAAATCAAAGAAAAATCAATATAAATTATCAGATAAGAGAAGTTTTCCCTTCCAAATTGAATTCACTTATACAAATAGCAAGAATTGTCCAAGATGACCATCAAATAAGATGCAAAACTAATAATTATACTTTCAAACCATTATCAGAACTTAAGAAATTAGTATCTAATTACATTGTAGTAAATAAAGATAAATCTGCTAAAGAAATTAAGCAATCTGATAATTGGTATAATGAATATTTTGATATACAAAATGCCTTATACACTGGAATGCGCTATAATTACAATTCTTTTATCAAAGTTCTAAATGGGTATATGCAAAGCTTAATAGAAAAATATGATATAATTGAATATCCTTTCCGAGCATTTAATACAGGTTTTGACTTATACCTGTATTTGCTTAAAACTAAAACAATTAATAATAAGGAGGGAAAAATGGATTATTCAAAAACAAAAGATGAATTTAAAAAGTGGCATGGTGTCTCTATACCAGAAACCGCCAGTAATAATGAAAAGTTTGTAGAATATATGAAAAAGTTAGATTCTATAACTGATCAATTCTTTAATTACTGGGAAAATTACTCCGATATGTATAAAAACGAATTAGACATATTTACTTTTTGTATGGGTAATTTAGCTTATCAAGTTCGTTATGCTCGGAGGCATAAAGGTAGTTTTATTGATGATTGGTTATCCAATATTTCTACTAATATGCGGAAAATGGATTATCTCTTGTCTCGTGCTATAGAATCATTAACTATAGAAAATTATTTAGATAAGCCCTTTGTAAAAATACCTCTTGCTTTGGCTTCGTTCTTTGCCGACAAATGTAATAAAGATGATATATCTTCTATAGGATATGAATATATTTTTCCCTTTGTATCTGGATTTATGTTTAGAACTGAAGCAGACGAAGAACAATTGGTAGAAGAACCGGAGTCAGACGAAGAACAACAAATTCTAGAAGAAAATAATTAAATAAGGAGAAAAAAATGAATAACACAAAGAGAATTGCTATTTATTTCGCTTATGAAGGTAGGAATAATAATCCCAATGGTGATCCTGCCAGCGAAAACAGACCCAGAGTTTATAATCAAAGCAATGTATATGTAACTGATGTCTCTTCTAAAAGAGACGACAGAGATTATTTAAATCAACTATTACCAGAAGTGGTATTCCTAAAACAACAGTTAAAAGACGATGGAAGTGCTATGCAGATGGATGATTTAATAAAAGATGCCCTTAAAGAAGCAGAAAAGCTTTCCCACAATGAGGAGGTTGCTTATCGCTCTGGTTCAGAAAAAGGACGCGAGCTTAAAGAAGTAAAAAAGCTATCCCACAATGAGAAGGCAAAGTTTTTTATCAATCGGTTTATTGATATTAAATTCTTTGGTGCCACTTTAACTGGAAAAACCAAAGAGACAGAAAGTAAAAAAGTTAGTTCTGAGCAGGCAGGAGTAGATAATAACGAAGAAGAAAATATAAAACCAGGGAAAACTGAAACAATTAAAGAAAGTATATGCGGACCAATTCAAAAGACCTTTGGTTTGTCTTTAAATTATCCTGAAATTATACCTGTAAAAATAACTACAGTTCTGGCAACAAGAACTCAAAGTAGTGCAACAGGTTCAATGGGAACAAAATATATCTGTGATTATTATCATATTCATTATGACATTATAATCAATCCTTATTCTTTACAAGAATGGGATTCAAAATTAACCAAGGAAGATATTCAGGTCTTTGAAGCAGTTCAATGGTTTTCCATAAAGAATGATATTACTCATTCCAAGATTAACAGAGAGCCAATGATAATGCTGGAAATTATTTTTAAAGATCCGGATTATTACTTCCTCCCTTCCAATTATGTAACTGCTGAAAATCCTAAAGGAAAGAACTATAAGGAAATAAATGTCAAATACGATAACCTTATCAATCAGATAAACTCCAATGCTGGCCATATTGAGCAAATAAGATATATATGCAATCCTGTATATGCAGATGTGATTAATGATACATTGATCAGTAAAATAGATAAAAATATTCGTAAGGAAATAATAGAGTTAATTAGTCGTGATGAAATAGTTAACCATCTGGAAACTTATAAGAACTATACTCTTAAGACGAAATGATAATATGAAGATATTGCAGATACCACTAAAAGCCAAAATTGGTCATTTTAAAGTAAATTATACGACTGCTTCCAAGTTATCTTATGATATACCTACTTTTACAGTAATTGAAGGAATTATTGGAGCAATTATGGGATGGAATCGATCTGAATATAGATATAAGATTAAAAGAGATAGTGCAAAATTCGGAATTATAATAAGAAGCACTATTCAAAAAGCTATCTATGCTATTAATGCACCTAATGAACTTATAACACCAATAAGCTTATTTTCAGATAAAAAGAAATCTGCTGCTATTAAAGATAGAACCCAACTCTATACTGAATTACTTATTGATCCTGCTTATTCAATTCTATTTTCTCATAATGATGAAAAGTTATATAATGAAGTTAAGCAACAGGTTTTAGCCCATAAAAGTGTGTATAATATTTATTTTGGTAGTGCTTTTTGTATTGCCGAATATGATAATGAACCCGATGAAATTGAAACAGAAAAAGTCAAGATAACCAAATCAGAAGTTATTTCTGTGATTGATTTAAACTATGTAAAAGAAGACATTAATTGGGATGCTAACACTAAAATGATTACCGATAATATTCCTTACCTAAAAGATCCTGATTTAACAATAAGAAAATACAAGCAAGTTATTTATAATCCCTTGGCAGAACCCATTAATTGTTCTGGTGATTTTTACCACTATAAAGATAATAAATATATTTACTTATTTGAAGGTTCGGAGTAATAAAAAATTATATATTCTCATTATGATTCAGAAACAGGTTTTAAAAAAGAATTAACTGTTCATTTAAATGAAGTTTACTCCGGTATGCTATCTATTATTACTTCAGTATCGGATATAGACCTATTTAAAGGAATAAACAATCTTGATAATATTGTTAAGCTTATTGCATATTTACATGATATAGGTAAGGCAACTTCGTTTTTCCAAAAGAAACTCTTAAATGAGTCACTCAAACAAAATGAATTATGCTATACAAAACATTCATTATTAGGAGCAGTTTTAGGTTTTTATATAACTGAACAGCTTGGTTTTAATTCATTAACGAGCTATATTGTTTATAGAATTATACATTCCCATCATTCCAGCTTTCATAAAAACAAAGACCTACTTAATTTAGATACAAATAAATTATCAATTTTAAGAACTCAGTATAATGATATTATTAACAACAAAGAATCTCAAGAGATCATACATTTCATTTCAGAAAATATAAATATCCCTTTACCCGATATAAAGGAATTTAATGAATTAACACAAGAAACAGGGATTATACCAAATGAGCTTATTACTTGCTTAACTATAAATGAATTTGGTGCAAACAATAATGAAACAGATTATTACAGCTGGTTATATTTCTTTCTCCTCTCGGCATTAAATAGAGCGGATAAGTACAGTGCTTCATTTAATTCAGCTTATGATATGGAACAAACAAATCAGACAATTTTCTCAAACTCCCTGTATCCAAGTTTTATAGAAGATCATTTGGCAAACAAGAAGAATAATTCAAAAAAACCTTCATCTCCAATTATTTCTTCTTTAAGGGATGATTTCTTTTTAAAAGTTAAAACTAATGCAACTGCTGTTAACTTAGATCATCATCTTTATTCTATTTATGCTCCAACCGGTATTGGAAAAACCTTGTCTTTATTAAATGCAGCTATCATAATGCAGAATAGGATACAGGAAGATAAAAAGCAGAATTTCAAAATTATCTATGGTCTTCCTTTTTTATCTATAATAGATCAGGTTTCAGATGAAATAACAGAAATTTTGCAGTTAGCTAAATATAACATTAATTGGAATATCTTTCAGGAATACCATCATCTGTCTACTCCCATAGTTTCTTCTGAAGAAAAAGAGGAAGAACAATATAAACAGGATCAAATTCAATTATTAAGTTCATTTTGGGATAGTCAAATAATACTAACAACTTTTGTATCTCTGCTGGAAACAATTTCAGATTCCAGACAAAGCATCAAATTAGCTTCTCTCGCAAGGTCTATTATCATAATTGATGAAGTTCAATCTATTGATGCCGGTTTATATGAATATGTGAAATGGTTTATTCTGCATTTAACAAAATACTTAGGCAGCTATGTTATTATTTCTTCAGCAACAATGCCTGATTGTTTTAGGGGTGATGAGTTTATTAGCTTAATTGGTGATCAGAATGCAATAGAAGAACCTTTCAGAAAGTTAAACAGATACAAAATTTACAAACCTATTGAATGCAATTTTGACCAGTTTACTAATAATGTTATGCAGTTTATTAAAAAACAACCGGATAAATATTATTTAATTGTTGCCAATACTAGAAGAATGGCTTATGAACTTGCTAAATGGTTTAATAAGGAAAATTTTGATATATGTTTTCTTTCCACCTTAGTTATTCCCTATCAAAGAAAAGCCAGAATAAAAGAAATAAGGGATGGGATCAAACCTCATATTATAGTTTCAACACAGTTAATTGAAGCAGGTGTTGATATGAGTGTTGATTATATTTTCAGGTTTCTTGCCCCTTTTGACAATATTATTCAAACAGCAGGTAGAACTAATAGACATTATGAAAGCGGAAGTTGTTCTGGAACAGTTAATCTGATAGATATGTGCTATGACAATAATAAAAAAGATTATAACTTAGTTTATGTTAGTAATAGTAAGAGATCACAAGGCGACATAAAGATGAACAATACAATTAAGATATTAAATAGAAAAGATATATATTGTGAAAAGGAAATATTTGATTTAAGTAATGAATATTTCAAGAATCTTTCCACTGTTAATTATTGGGAAACCGCCCATAATAAATTAAAAGATCATCAATGGAATGATTTTGGGAATGAAATTAGGATTATAAACAATGAATTGGAGACAGTTAGTATAGTGATAGATTATAGGGATTGGTCTGAAAAAGTTTGCTCTCTTTGGGAAAAACATAACGAGCTTATAGATAAGCTAAATAAATATGATGGAAATATTTATTCTTTAAAGGCTGAACTTAAAGATAATTTACGCGAGCTTTCTAATTATATGCTGAATATCTATTTAACAGATACAAAAAATCTTATTGAATTTGATAAAAATAAGAAGAGTATTCAACTAA
>LVBR01000153.1:6697-6935 GCA_001604495.1 Acholeplasmatales bacterium Tener_01
GATGAAATGTTTGAATTGAGCATTGAGGATAAGAAAACTAAGCTTTCTCCAGAAAAGATATCTTCCATTGTTATTTCCAATGCAGCTACGATAACAACGGATGCCATTCAATTGGCGATGGATTATAATATTGATATTGTTTTTCTGGATAAATATGGTAATCCTTATGGCAGGATTTGGTTTCCCAAAATTGGCAGTACTGTTTTATTGTTTTTCAAGTTTTCAGTTTTTTGACTTA
>LVBR01000154.1 GCA_001604495.1 Acholeplasmatales bacterium Tener_01
TATGAGGTTTTGAAGTTTGGAGGGATTAAATTTGTTTCAGCTATGGGGATTGAATTGTTACAGATTTTTGTGCCATATAGGACATTTAATCCGATGGATATGATGGCGAATCTCTTTGGAGCAATATTGACTCTGCTTTGTATTTTTGTCTCTCACAGATTGCACAGATTACACAGATAAAACTTCACGAAGATTATGCAGATAACGCAGATATAACTTCACGCAGATTATGCAGATAACGCCGATAGGAAAGTGCTTTGAAAGATAGAGATTTTACAGTTAAAAAGTATAGTGAATTGTTGGGTGCCTTTAAAAAAGCGGGATATGAATTTCAGACAGCAGAAGATTATGTTAGAAAACCCAATAGCAGGGTTGTTATATTAAGACACGATGTTGATTCCTGGCCCCAGAATGCATTACAAATGGCTGAATTAGAAAATGAATTAGGTATTAAATCAACATATTATTTCAGGAAGTCCTGGTTAAGTTTTAAAGAGAACATAGTTCAGAGAATTGTAGATTATGGGCACGAAATTGGCTATCATTATGAAGACCTTTCTGTTGCTAAAGGTAATTTTGAAAAAGCAATAATAAGATTTAGAGATAATTTATCCTTTTTTAGAAAGTATTATCCAATAACAACAATTGCAATGCATGGACGCCCTCTATCTAAGTGGGATAGCAAGAACCTTTGGAATAAATATGATTATCATAGTTATGATTTGATAGCAGAGCCATATTTAGATTTCAATTTTAACGAAATTTTGTATTTAACAGATACCGGTAATAGATGGGATGGAGATAAATATAGTATTCGGGATTATGTGAATTCTGCATACTCTTATGATATTCATACTACAGAGGAATTAATTAAGCATATTCAGGGAGGTCTGTTACCAAATAAGATTATGTTAAATGTTCATCCAGCAAGATGGAATAATAGTTTTATTAAATGGTGGATTAGATACTATATTCTAACTTTACCAAAGTACCAGGTAAAGAAATGGGTAAAACAATTAAGAGTACAATGATTCAATATAAAAAAATACCATACTATGAAACAAGTAAAAACCTGAAGCAACAGATATCCAGGTCAAGTAATAGTAGAGGACTTAGCAAAGTAGAATTCTTTATTAGAAAAACTCGTAACTATCTATTTCAGACACTTGCTTATAATTGTCCCTTAAATTCTCTTCGGGTTTGGCTGCATAAAAAAAGAGGTGTACATATTGGTAAAAATGTAATGATTGGTATGCATTGTGTATTGGACAATGCCTATCCTGAATATATATTTATAGAAGATGATGCAGCTTTAGCAGGTCATATATATATTCTTGCTCATAGTAATCCCTATAAACATTTCTCCAATGTTCTTGATTCCTATGTAGCTCCGGTTAGAATACGCAAAGGGGTATGGATTGGAGTTTCTGTTACTATACTTAGTGGAGCTGATATTGGAGAATATAGTATTGTAACAGCTGGATCGGTAGTAACTGGAAAAATGCCTGATAGATGTTTTTTAAGAGGTAATCCAGCCAGAGAAATTGCTAAATTCAAATTATGAATAAGAATAAGCTGGTCTTTTTTACTAATGATGTTGAACTCACTTCCATAGTCAATAATAAACA
>LVBR01000155.1 GCA_001604495.1 Acholeplasmatales bacterium Tener_01
TTCTTAGCTTCATCATTATAATTCACATTCCCACAAGATATATCAAAGTCCCAAATAGGTCCGCAACCTATTTTTCCGTCGTTTGCATATATGTACCAACTACTAAATCCCACATCAACATTGTTAAAGATTTCATATATTATATAAGTTGATGCAAATGAATCAACATCAATTACTTCTTTTATTTTGTTATAGTCATTTCCTTTGATGATTTCATATGCATTACTAAAGAAATCATATACCTTCTTACAATCACTTTCAGTGAATTTATCAGTCTTAGGATATTTGATAACATACATCTTGTCGTCTAAAATAAAGTATTCAACACCTTTTTTAAGGCCATCTTCTTGTGCACGGCTATCAAGCTCTAAAAAATAAGAATTATCACTATCTGTTGCGATATCTACTCGGTTTTCTTTTACTTCGTTTTGTTCACAAACTAAATATAATCCTAGATATTCATTATTTAATACCACTTCAACAATCCTAACATCAGTAGTATATATTGCTTCATCCATTCCAAGACCAATCTTAAATGCTAAATAGTTTCTTAAAAGGCTCTTATCACAATAATTTGCAATAAGGGTGAATTCTTTGCCTTTACCCATATTTAAGAAGTTGATCTTGTCTTCAAACTTAAGTTTATAAGGTTTTTTAGGCATTCCCCAAGTAGAATTACCACGACCTCTAATCTTACAAGCAACACTATCTACTTCATATTCAGGGTTTTCAGTTGATACGACACTAATTTCGCACCCAATATAGTTTTCTTTAGAAGTAATCTTTTGACTATTTTCAGTATTAATAATAATTAAAGGATATTCATATACAACTCTTTCAAATATTGCATATACATCGATATTGCCCTTAACACTTCTATCAATACGGGGATTATCAGTTACACCATCACTCCAAGATACAAATTCATATAATGAATCGGCCTCTGCGTACACCGATTCTCCATCCATTCCTTCTGGAATATATTGACTAACCCCACCAGAAACCTCTCCACCAGGGGATGTAGCATAGTTTAAGCTATAAGATTTAGGCTCAACTTGTGGATTACTATTTTCTTTACAACCGATAAAAGTCATAAAGGATAATAGTAATAATAAAATAATTAAATATTTGGATTTCATATCTACCTATTTTCCAAAGGTTTCTTTAACACCTTTTAGTTTTTTAATGATATCTAGTTCATATGGGCATCTAGTCATACATTTTCCACACTCAATACAATCACTTGCGTGTGCTTTTAGGCTATTATATCTTTCAATTGCCCATTCTTTTAGATTATATCTTTTATAATAACCTTCAAAAACAAAACAATTAGGAATATCTATGCCTTTTGTACAAGGTGCACAGTACCCACATCTTCTACAAAAATCATTTCCCATCTCTTTTTGAAGTCTTTCTACTTCTTCTAGTTCACTTTCTGTGAGCTTTTCCTTAATAATAGATGTGTTTTTAATTACTTCAGTGACATTTTTCATTCCCGGAATGATAACGTCGACTTCTTCATTTAATAAAAACTTTATGGCAAGATCGCTATTATCTAAGGCTCCACCTGCAAGCGGCTTCATAGCGATAGTTAAAATGCCTAGTTCACGACACTTTTTAAAAAAACTTCTACCCTGCACTTCAACAATATTAAATGGATACATGATAGTATCAAATAATCCACTACTAACTGCACGTTCTAGTACTTCTAATTTATGAGCAGTAATACCAATATGCCTAATTTTACCCATTTTTTTAGCATCTAAAAGTGCAAAATATGCTCCTCCATCACTAATACACTTCTCATATTGTTCCATATTAGGGTTATGAAGTTGGTAAACATCGATATAATCGGTTTGAAAGTTAGCTAAACTTATATCAATATCTCTTTTCATTTCACTATATGTTCT
>LVBR01000156.1 GCA_001604495.1 Acholeplasmatales bacterium Tener_01
TTAATTGTTCAAACCAATTGAATAAATCATCGCTAGTTTTAAAATCTAATAACTTCTGATGGTAATTTATTCCATCTTCATATAACATTGGGAAGTTATCACAAGATTTCAAAATCGCATTTAAAATATTAGAGATATTAAATGCATATGTAGACATATAATCTAGTGAAGTTACTTTCTTTTTAAGTTCAATTAGCAGTTCTTTTGCTTCGTCTAGGCTCTTATATCTAATTGCATATGATAAATCTTTATATTCATTATCATCAATTGTGTTAGCACTTTGATTTAAATCATGGATATTACCAAAGAAATAAATCTCATCGCCACCCATAGTGTTACGATACTCTAAAGCCTTTAAGGCTTCTTGATACATCACTTTAAAATTAGGGTTTTTATAGAAGTTAGAAATACCAACACTTAGAGTATAATCATTGTATTTCTTTGTACGCATTTGAACATATTCAAAACTCTTCTCTAAATGATTAACAGTAATCTCTTCATTTGATTTGATAATACATACAACAGCATCATTTCTTGTTATTATTTCATTAAAATATCTTCCTTGAAGGCCTTCACTTACATTCTTTCTAACAGTAAGAAGGTCAATTTCATGTTTATCAATGTCATCTTTTTCACTCTCAGAATCAATATCAATAATACATACAGCAAAATACTTGTAATCCATATTGATTCCGTCATGTTCTAGTTTCTTATAGAATTTTGAATCTAAGCTAGTCTTAGTTAACATTGAATGTAAATCATTTTCTTTGATTATTGGAAGGTTTTCTTTAATAAATTGTTCCATATTAGCTAAGTTAGTATTACGGAAATATTCTTCATCAAGATCTTCTTTTGTCTTAAGTAAGATATTCTTTAAATCTTCGTTTAATACAGGCTTAGTTAAGAACCCAACAACACCTAAATCGATTGCTTGTTTTGCATAATCAAATTCATCAAAACCGGTAATAATAATAGCTTTTGTAAGAGGTTTAGTTTCCTTAATTTTGGCAATTAATTCAATACCTGTCATAAAAGGCATACGAATGTCTGTGATAACTAGATCTGGGTTTAAGTTAGTAACACCTTCTAAGGCATCAAGACCATTTTCGTACATCCCAACAATGTCAAAGCCACTATCAAATTTACGTATTGATTGACTTAAACGGTTACGTACATCAAATTCATCATCAACAATTATTAATTTATACATAATTCACCACCAAGATAATTATACATTTATTTTTCAAGTGCTTCAACATATTTGATTGCTTTAGAAACTAAGTTAATTTTTCGGTCACTAAATGCTAAATATTTAAAATAGTCGATAGCTTTTTCTCTTTGACCGCTCTTAGCGCTTATTACTCCTAAATAGTAATTAGCGACCATACGCATCAAAGTACTAGTATTATTCGTTAAGGTATCATCATATAAAGTACGAGCTTTATCTAGATAAATTCCTTCCATAATGAAGTATTTAGCCTCAAGATAACGGAAGTTTGTTGCCATTTGGTCTTTAATAATCGAAGGTTTTTGGTTATCAATAATCTTACATGCTTCTTCTAACAAAATCTTATAACGATTTGTTTGCATTCTTTCGTAATATATTCCACACCAAGCACGGTAATAATTATAGCGATTAAATGGATTAGCTTTATCAATTATCGGAGCAATTTCAGTTAAAAGCTCTTCAGCTTCATCAATTTCTCCCATATCAATCTTAATCATTGCTAAAACTATATTATTAAGTTTTCGTGCTCTTTTAGATAGATATAGCGATTTATAAAACTTAATCATATTATCGTAATACGCATATGGATCACAGTTATTTGCATAATCCCCAATTATTCTAATTAATTGATTTCTTTCAGCATGTCTTAATGTGAAATTAGGAATCATAATTAATGCAATAACAATATATAAATAGATGTCATAGCGGGTAGGATAAAAGATAGTAAATAAAAGTA
>LVBR01000157.1 GCA_001604495.1 Acholeplasmatales bacterium Tener_01
CGTTACCGCCAAGTGTAGAAAAAAAACAGAGACACCGATAAATTGAAAAGTAAACCATTGTGAAAGGACAGAAAAAAGGAATATTGACAAGAAAAGATAGCCGACACACAAGCCGACCCGATGTTTTTTATTTTTTTGCCAACGCACATTTTTTAAAACAATTTTTAATGCCTGCCCACATTTGGCACATTGCCTTTTGCCCGACACACGTGCCAAAACTTCGCAAAAGTCAAAGAGCCAAATTTTTACAACGCACGTTTTACATGTAAATAGATCATTAAAGAATTTAAATAAATGCCATTTTACATCACACATAAAAGAATCAAATTTTGCCTATTCGAAAATTTTTCAAAAATTATTATCTTAATTCATTGATTTAAAATTTCAAGTTGTAAAAATCTTCCTTTGGTTCTAATAACAAGCAATATCCTTTTGCACTATTCCCTTTCCATGATTTACTAAAGATTTCTTCGTTAAAAGTTAAACGACCTCTGGCAGGATCTGAAATATAATAAATCTTACTTCTTTTCCAAAATGATTTTTTTTGTTTGTAAAGTACTACAAAATGCTTCTTCTGCCAGTGTATAATGCAAGGTCCAATTTCTAAGACTTTATCAAGTTTCTTTGTGTCAATTTTTACACATAATGTTTTAAATCCAATAAGTTCTGCCGCTTTGACAATATCTAGCAAATTGACACCATCATTGTTAATATTGCAGTTTTTTTTGAGAAAATCTATGTCATAATTTTTCCCATGCCAATAGGCAACAATTCTTAGACATGTCGGTCCACAGTCATTATGGTCATTTTGTTTAATGTGTTTGAATCTTTTCAATTAGAATAATTATAAGTACAAAAAAATACCAAATAAAAAATAATTTTTGCAAATATCGCAAATAATTCTTATATTTGTGTTTTCTATTATTAATTTAAAATTTTATCGTTATGAAAAAGAAAGACTTACAAAGTTTAAACGAAGAATTATTTAATTCTGAAGAAATTTTATCAAATGAATTGCGTGAACTTGTAGAAGTAGTTGGTGGAGCTGCAACTCCAGCTACATCAAAAAATGAAGACTGCTCAAGTTGTACTTATGATTGCACTGGTGCCTCTAATGATACATCAAAGTATAGGACAGATTCATCTGCAGGACCTGAGGGGGGAACTGATACAATAAGAAAAGATGATGGATGTAATGAACAAGCAGCTCAAGCTGTTTTAAAAGCAATTGACGACTATAATAAAAACTCCAATGGAGTTGTCTCTGGAGACTTGATGGAATATGAAGGACCTTGCTGTAAAGAATATTATTAGTAATAATTTTCTTTACAATGGGAATGATATTTTTGTTATTATTTCTTACTCAAACTACTTTTAAAGGTGGTATGATGCGTTTTTTTGCTATACAAGGTATGTAATTATGCGATTAGTGATTTTTTTGTTGATCCTTTCAGCTATATCGTTATGTTCTTTTGGACAAAATTATATATACTATCATCAAACTTTTAACCGAGTAGATGAAGATGTTTTGTCAGAAAATTATAATTTAGCCCTGCTACGTTTGGATAGTATTTATACAAATTATGATTTTATTTATGCACAACACTGTTTTAAGTCTTTACAAATTTGTTGTTATGTTGATGATAGCATCAGGGCTAATAAGTGGCTTAATAAGTGTTTTACGCAAGGAATTTCGATATGGTTTATAAGATCAAGCGAGTTAACAAAAAAATCACTCGCATACTCTACTACTATGGAAACTATCCAAGATTTTGATAGTCTTTATTCTATTTATAAAGCATCAATAAATTTAAATCTTGCAAATCAAATAGACAGTTTATTTGAAATAGATCAAAAATATACACAAAAGGTAAATGATGGATTTATCCTGTTCAGGCATACTATATTTGGTTTGAAATGGATAATAAATAACAAAAAGCAATTTACAATAATTAATAATATCATCAAAGAATATGGGTTTCCCGGAGAAAAACTTATAGGATTGCCCAAAACTTACGAAGATTCTGTATCAACAGTAAGATATATTAGTTTTTGGGAACCTTATATTAGAGAATGGCAAGCCTATTTTATGTTGCTTCATTACTTTTCAACAAAGCGTAACGTATCAGTTGATTTTAAAAATACATTATTTCAAAATGTGATAAATGGAAACATGACTCCATTTCAATACGCAAATATATGTCGCTATATTTATAGACATAGTAAAAATACCGATTATGAAAGTTATTATGGTAATGATACCATTACAAATAGAAAAAGACTAGAAGTGGGACTAAACACAGTGGAGCAAGAAAAAAGAAATGAACTAATACAAAGAGAAAGAAGAAAAAATAAAAAAGCCAATGATGAAATAATGCTTGAATAAATTTTTTATAAGTTTTTAACAATGATATTAATAATTTCAGAACCTGATGATGCAACAACTGATAGTGTAATAAATTGGTTAAAATATTATAATGTTGAATACTTACGTATCAACAATACTAATGTTTTTGATTTTTTTAAACTTACTATAAATGCCGATGGTAACATTGATTTTGTTTGTCAACATGATGATACAGTAATTCAATTAAGTAAAATTACAGGTTATTGGTACCGTAGAGGGAAACTTTCTTTAAATGTAAATGCAGTTGGAAAACAAAAATATTTAAACCTTTCTGAAGTAACTAATAGATTTTTACTAAATGAGTTTGATGCAATTACTGAATTTATTTATAATGAATTACATAATATTAAAAAGAGTGTCGGAAATATATATGAAAATAATACCAATAAACTTATTAATCTTAAAATTGCAAATAAATGTGGTATGAATATTCCACGGACTTGGATATTGACAAATAAACAAGAAGTTCAAGACATTATTAAAGAATATAAAATATTACTTACAAAACCCATAACTCAAAGTGGCTTATATTATGAAAATGATGAGATATGTTTTTCTGGACAATCTTATTTATTTACTGAAGAGATAATAAATAATTTTCCCGATACTTTTGCTCCAACCTTATTTCAAGAGTACATTGACAAAGCCTATGAGCTTAGAGTTTTTTACTTTAAAGAGGAAATATACATTTCCGCAATTTTTTCTCAATTGGACGAAATGACAAAAATTGATTTTCGCAATTATAATTTTCAGAAACCAAACCGTACACCTCCTTACAAAGCACCAGATAGTTTAAAATTAGCAATTATAAAATTTATGGACAAAACAAATATGAAATCTGGCTCAATAGACATTTTAGTCGGCAAGGACAAAAGATATTATTTTTTGGAAGTCAATCCAATAGGACAGTTTTATCAAGTTTCTTACCCTTGCAATTTCTATTTAGAAAAAAGAATCGCTAAATATTTTAAAAATGGAAAGTAAGAGTATTAAAGATTTATACGATAAAGATTTTGACAAGCTACCAACAAATGTTCAATTTCTTAAAATAGAAGAAAAGTTGAAAGATGATCATTTGAAAATAATCAAAGCTTCAAATAATACAAGTGATTATTATCCGCAAAACTTTTATAAAATCATTTCACCTATCATAAATCTTAAAAATGAATTCTGAAAGTAAGTATTTTAAATTGTTTGCTGAATGCAAATTAGTCAAAGGCAATAAACGAAGTGCTATTTACGATTTGCCTCGTAACTCGTACAAACTAATTCCTAATGGTTTATATGATATTTTATCAACATACAAAACCAATACAATCGATGATGTTAAAAGAGACTTTGAAAAAACTCAACATTCAATTATTGATGAATATTTTAAGATGCTTATTGAAAATGAATTTATCTTTTTTTGTGATGAAGATGAACTTGAATTATTTGTTGATTTAGAACCAGCATGGGACTACCCTGGTCAAGTCTCTAATGCAATTTTAGAACTTCCTATGCAAAATGACACATTAACTTTATCTCTATTGAGCTTAGAAAAATTAGGATGTAGATTTATTCAGTTTAGAGCTTTTAATACCTTAAATTTAAATTATATAGAAGCAATACTTACGTTTCTTAATAATAAAGACTTTGATTATATTGAAATAATATCAAAGTGGGGAAATTACGATATTGATAAGTTAATTAGTATATTAAAAAATCATCAAAGACTAAGACTTTTATACTTTTATGGAGCAGAAAAAAACAAAGTTTTAAAAGACAATAAGATAGAAAGACAAAAGATTGTATTTTCAAGTGAAATGAAAGAAAAACATTCAGATTTTCATGTTAATAACAAATATTATTTTAAAGTCAATATTACTCTTTTTTGTGAAAGTTTATTTTTCAATAATTATTATAACAGAAAAGTTTGCATTACAAAAGAAGGAGAAATAAAAAATTGTTTATCTCTAAATAAGACTTTTGGTTATGTAAAAAATTTAGACAGTATTGATAGGATTGTTCAGACTAATGATTTTCAGTTACTTTGGAATATTAACAATGATAAAATAAAAATCTGCCAAGACTGTGAATTTAGATATATGTGTGTTGATAATATTCCTTTAAAATATGAAAATGGAGAATGGATAAAAACAAGCCCATGCTTTTACAATCCTTATAATCCTGATGACTTATAATGCATAATGAATACGAAATAAATGAATTTGTCAATCCGAAAGGATTTGGTTATTGTTTTAATGCCACAGATAAATGTAAATATACATTATTGTTTAACAACTTAGGTGGTGATAAATTTATTTTTGAATTTGATAAAACAGAAAGTTTGGATAAAAATTCGATAAACAATAAACTAATTAGAGATTCAATTTGTAAGGTTATATATAATTTCATAACAGCTAACCCTGAAAGAGTAATCTTCATTGTTTATGATAATGCAGATTATCTTGATAAAGCTCGTTATCGCTTATTTAACATTTGGTTTAAACATTATAACAAGTCGAATTATTTTAAAAAAATGAATATCTTAACATCAAAACAAGAAATTGTATCAATAATTTTTATGTCTAATAATGTTAAGTTTATTAAAGAAATACTTTATAAAGATAGTTAATTAAGTTTAGTCTTATTGTTTTCTCCATAATAAAGTCATACATGTTATTGAATTCTTCACAATGCTATTATTTTTAAGCCTAAAAGACTATAAATCAAGTTGCATTCACAAAATTACTTTACATGGCCTGACAATTCATTACCTGGTTTAAATTTCACCACTTTTTTTGCTTTAATTTGAATTTTTTCACCAGTTTGTGGGTTTCTTCCAGTACGTTCAGCAATATCGACAATCTTAAAAGTACCGAAACCGATAAGAGTAATACTTTCACCTGATTTTAGAGCTTCGCTTATTGCTCCTAAAGTTAATTCTAAAGCGTTTTTTGCTTCTGCATTTTTGATATTGCCCTTTTTTGCAATTGCATCAATTAATTGTGCTTTGTTCATGCTCATAATTGTTATTTTTTAAAAGTAAATAAATTCAGTTCGTTTTCAATCTGTTCTGTAACAAATAGAAAGCAAATATACGAACATTTTTAAGAAAAAGATTTTGATAAAGAAAATATAACTAACTTTGCAATTAGCCAACGCATTTTGCAAGCACATTGCCAAAGCCACACGAGCCAAAAATCTAACCAAAACTTTGTCAAAGAGCTAGCAAAGCCAACGCACCGAGAGAAATTGTTTTAAAAAATTTGCCGACACTTAAAAAAAATAAAAAACGCCGACACACCAGCCGACAGAAAAGAAATAAAGTAAAATGACAATGACACGGAAACGCAACAATGACAATGGCTTACAAGACTGGAGGACAGTACACCAGGCGGTAACAAAGGCTTAGCTCAATTGCTGGTTCAGAGCGTGTTTGTACGTTCGGGTCTTTTAATTAAATTTGTAGCGGGTTTGACAGTGAAGTGTTTCAAAAACCGCAACTTGTGCCAAGCCTCGGACGTTACCAAACATTAAAAAAGAGAATCCTGCATGATTCAAACTTGGAAAGAAATAAT
>LVBR01000158.1 GCA_001604495.1 Acholeplasmatales bacterium Tener_01
TCTTTCTTTTTTAAATTTATGTTATAATATAAATGTATAGTGGAGGAAAGATGAATAGAGATTTAGGCACTGGATACAAGTACAAAAACATCAAAATCAATTATCCTAATGGGGATATTTATGAAGGAATGGGAGCTCAGTATTATGATAATGGGTATGATCCTTATGGAGTTGGCACATATTATCAAAAAGCTAGTGGTGTGACTTTTAAAGCTAATTGGGATTATAGAGTAGGCCCTGATTTTAATACTATTGAAATAATTGATAAGCCTGAAGGAAGTAATTTTGTCATTGTTAAGGCGCGTGCTAGTGAAGTATATGTTGATTTAGAACATGTTGATATTATAAAGGCTGAGGTTGGAGTGTATAGTTTTCATGATTTACCTTCAATAGTTGTGGAACCTCATGCTTGGAAGAATCATTTATTCACTATAAAGAAAGTGACTGATGATGAATTAGTATTTGATTTCACTGGTGGTCATGTTAACCATGGCAATTTTATTGATAAAGTTGTTAAAAAGGGTGAAGCTGAAAACTTTTCTAAAACAACTAGTACAACATTCATTTGGGATCATGGCGATGAATATGAAGGAAGCGAAAACGCATCAATTGATGTGTTATATTTCTAAAAAATAATTAAATGATACAACCAATAATTTGGTTGTATTTTTTTATTGTAGATTATTAATCGATAATTAAAAGGTATTCTATTGAAAAAAAGGGGCCAATGTGATATACATATAAATGGAAAAAAGTTTTTAAAAAATAGCGAGGTAAAAAATGGAAAAGAATGTCATTATTGAAGCTAAAGATTTAGTAAAAACATATGGTGAAGGTGAAACAATCACCTACGCTTTAAACCATGTCTCAATTAACGTTTACGAACATGAGTTCTTAGTTATTGTTGGGGGCTCAGGAAGTGGTAAATCAACATTTTTGAATATGCTTGGAGGTATCGATAATGTTGATAGTGGTGAGATTTTTGTTAATGGCGATGATATTGTCAAATTTAATGACAAAGAATTAACATTATATCGTAGAGATAGTGTCGGTTTTGTATATCAATTCTTTAATTTAATCAATGATTTAACAATTTATCAAAATGTGATTTTAGCACCTGGTTCAAGAAATAAAGCCAAAGCTTATAGTCTACTTGAACGAGTTGGTCTAAAAGGAAAAGAACAAAAATTCCCACGTCAACTTTCTGGTGGTCAGCAACAAAGAGTTGCAATTGCCCGTGCTTTAAATAAATATAGTGAAATACTTCTTTGTGATGAGCCTACCGGTGCGCTAGATGATGCATCCGGAAAAGAAGTACTTAAACTTCTTGAAGAAATTCACAACGAAGGTAAAACTATCGTTTTAGTAACTCATACAAAAGAAATCGCTGGTATGGCTGATAGAGTCATCACAATGAAAGATGGTAAAGTTGTTAAAGAAGAAATAAATGAACATGTAATTAAAGCAGAAGAGGTTGAATGGTAAGATGATAAAGTTGATGCTAAAACCTTTTTTGAAAAGGTATTTTGGTTTATTCGTTTCAATGGCATTTATATCATCACTTTCAATTGCTCTTTTGAGTTCGTTTGCATCAACTATTTACAATGTATCTAAAGCTTGTACATCATATTTAAAAGACTATCAAGATGCTGATGCTGTAATTAAGACCAATTTTATGACAAGAGAGGAATTGTATTCTTTCCCTAATAAAATTGAAGAAGTTGAAAAGATTGATGCCCGCTTAACAATGGATGTATATCTAAAGAAAAGTGATGATCGTATTATCACATCGCGTATTTTTACCTTCAATGAGGATGAAAATACAATCTTCAAACGTTATATTTTATCAAGTGTTGATAGACATAGTGATCAAATAAATATTTCAGTAGTTAGAAAGTTTGCTGAGAACAATGACTTTAAGATTGGTGATACCATTAAACTCGGTTATTATGATTTATTCATTGATTTTTATATCAATGAAATAATCGAAACACCTGAAGGAATGCAAGCTAGAGCCAACGAATATGTTTGGACAGATAATACTGACTTTGGATATTTATATATCGATGAAAAAGAACTAGATAAAGCTTTGTATCAAATATCTGTTAAGATTGAAGAAAAATATGCAAACGATCCTAAATATAAAAAGTATTATGATGCTTTGAAATTAGTTGTTGGGGATGATTTGCCTGATTTTGTTGATTCTAAAATAGTTGGTAAAAACTATGCTTCAAAATTTGCAAATCAAGTATTGGTTTGTGGAATGAAGGGAGTAACTGAAGAAGAAGTTTTAACTGCAACTGAAGATTTCTTAGTTGAAAAAGGAGTTAAAGTTAAATCAGGTAATACACTTCATTCATTATTCTATGTTTTATATATTGAGAATGCGATTAGACAACTTAAGGTTGCCGCAACTTTCCTTCCAATATTCTTCTATGTTGTAACAATGATAGTAATATCTTTATTTATCAACCAAATCATCCAATCAATGACACCACAGATTGGTATCATGATGTCAATTGGTGTAGATAAACGAGAGATTATATCACTATTTTTGGTGTATACCCTACTTATGTCAATAGTGTCTGGTATTTTAGGCTTTGCGGTTGGCTACCCGATGAATCATGCTTTGGCTAAAGTTTTGATTAAGGTCTACTCTATCCCAACAATCTCTAAAGCAGTTAATCCGCTTATTACTGCCAGTTCATTCTTAAGTTTGATTGTTTTAGTTGTTTTAACTACAGCTATCTCTTGCCTAAGAATCTATAAGATTACACCAAAAGATGCCACAATCAACAACGAATCAAAGAGAAAACCAATTCCAAAGAGTATCGATCATATGATTGAAAAGGCTCCAATGAATCTAAAACTTGGAATTAACTCAATATTACAAAACCCAAGAAGATTCATCGTTTCAACATTTTCAATCTTTGCCGCATTCGTAATTATCATTTTGGCACTGTTCTTTGATGTTAGTAAGAAAGAGTTGATTGGTCAAACAGTAGAGCGCAGAATGAACTATGACTGTCAAGTTTATGCAACCGAAAAAATAAGTACCGAAAATATTAATACTCTTAAGACCAATGAAAATGTAGCAAGCCTTGAAGATTGTTATTATACATATCTTGAGGCATCAACTAAATATGGAGAAACTTACCTTGAATGCTTAGCATTTAATCACAAATCAACTCTAGGAATGATTAATATCCCATCTAAGACTGGTAAGGGATCAGTTAAGATCAGTGAAAAAGGAATTGTTCTTAACTACGCTGATGCTGAAAAACTCAATGTTAAAGTTGGAGATACTATTTCTATTAATAAAGTTAAAGTAAAAGTAACAAGTATTTCTAAACAATACTTCCATCCAATTACATATTTATCAAAGGTACAAATGGAAGAATTAGGTGTTGACTATGTATCTTCACTTTTAGTTAATGTTAATGATGATGTCGGATTTTTAAATGCTTTAAACGATGAAGGTATAAGAAGTATGTCAGTCTTTACATCCAACTTAAGTAAAGATATCCACCTTACATTTGACTCAATCAATGTATTTATCTATATCATGATTGGATTCTCATTTGGTATGGGCTTCTTGATTTTAACAATTATGTCTCAAAATAGCCTTATGGACCAACAAAGACAACTTTCAGTTTTTAGAGCAATTGGTTTTAGAATAGTTGATATATCAAATCTATGGACACTACAGTCTACACTTCAACTACTCTCATCAACCTTACTTGCTCTTCCAATTGGATATTTAACAGCTTACATCCTGTTTAAACAATGCTCAAATCCAGTTCAAGCATATCCAATTATCTTTAGTGTTCCTAGTGTCCTACTAGCATTTGCATTTATTTTTGTAATTGTTACTATATCTCACTATGGATCAATGATAAAAATCAAAAGATGGAATATTTCTGAAAACACAAGATGTCGTGAATAAAAGAATTGCCCAAAAGTTCGTTTTAGCTTTTGGGCTTTTTTATAATGCATTATTATTCAATTATCACAAAAAATATGTTATAATTTTTGTAGTGTCCCTGTACCTCAGTAGGATAGAGGAATCGCCTCCTAAGCGATCTGTCGTGCGTTCGATTCGCATCAGGGACGCCATTTTTTTAGAGGTGTATCATGAACAAAAAGATTATTTTTCTACCTAAAAAATACAATTTAGTTGTTGGGGATAGGTTTGAGTTATTCTACCGTGGAATTATTAGGGCTTTTAACCCTTACCTTTACTATATTCTAATTGAATGTGCGAAAGGTTTTTACTATCCAAGGTATTATACTTTTACCCCAAAAGATAGTGATGTTGGTGAATATGAACTTGTTGTAAAACTATTTGATAACTTTGGAGAATTAATTGAAGAAGATAAAACAATACTTGTTGTAAACAAACCAACTCCACCAACAAGAAAAGTAAATATTTTATGTATCGGTGATAGCCTTACTAGTGGTGGCTTTTGGACAAAAGAAGGCTATAGAAGATTCTGTCAAACTGGTGGCGAGCCTGAAGGCCTTGGCTTTATTGATAGTATCAATTTAATTGGAACTAATAAAGCTGAGGTAGGTGGTGAGACTATTGGCCACGAAGGTTATGGATGCTGGCACTGGAAGAGTTTTATCTCAACCTCTGGCCCAACTCGTACTTCTGCTGTATGGATTAAAGTAAATGGTCACAACCTAACAGAAGCTGACCAACATAGCGTATGGGAAAATAATCAAAATAATTGGATCTTAGAAACAATTGAAAAAGATCGACTTAAATTTAAACGTGGCGAAGGTAATAATGGTTGGAACCCAGCTGTAACTGGCGTAATGCTTCCTAATGAAAATGTAGTTCACGAAGAGCCGTTAGAAATACTAAGTTATGAATATGAAACAGGTAATCCATTCTGGAGAGAAGACATTCAAGATATTGACTTTAACTGGTATTTAAAAGAACATAACTTTGAAAAGCCTGATATTGTCTATATTTTACTTAGTTGGAATGGTCTATATATTCCATATGACACCGAATTTAAGCTACACAGTGAAAATGCTCCAATTCTAATAAATAAACTGCATAAGGACCTACCTAATGCTAAAATTAGAATAATGGGTATTACCCTTCCATCGGTTACTGGTGGAATTACAAGTAACTACGGTTGCAAAGGACCATATCACGATGTTTTAGGTGATATCTTCACTTGCTTTAATTACAATAAGTGGTTAGAAGAAATGTGTGAAAAAGACGAATACAAAGACTATATGGAATTTGTTGAAGTGAAGAGTCAATTTGATGTTGAATACAATATGCCATATGCGATGAATAATGTTAATAGTCGCTATGATGAAAAAGAGATAATTGGAAATAACGGAGTACATCCAATGGTTAGAGGTTATAACCAAATCGGTGATGTCTTCTTTAGAAGTTTAGTTAAAGAACTTAAGGAGTTTTAATATGAAATTTAGTGAATATAAATACGAGCGAATTAATCCCGACTATTTTAAAGAGGAATTTAGTAAAGCAAAAGAAATAGTTGAAAAGTCAACTGATTTAGATGAGGTATGCGGTGTTATTAAACATATCAACGATTTAAAGAAAGATTACGAAACTGCATCTACTTTATGCTCAATTAGATACTCAATTAATACAGTAGATGAGTTTTATACAAAAGAACAAGATTTTATGGATGAAGTAAGTCCCCTTGTTGAAGGATATTTAAATGAATTTAATAAAGCA
>LVBR01000159.1 GCA_001604495.1 Acholeplasmatales bacterium Tener_01
GTCCCCAACAACCTGCGTATGGTTAGAATAAATAAAGTATCCACCTTTTTTAATCTTTCTTAGGTTCTTCTTTCCAATAATTTTCATTCTTAAAACGAAGTAACAATAAAAGAAAGATACAACAAGTGCTACTAAATAGACAAGAAATGATAATACTTTAGAAAAGATATCATTTCTTATCCATTTGTAACTACTTTTTAGTTTATACTCTTTATCATCTTTAAAAAAGTCATCACTATAATCTTTATAAAAATATACTTTACTCTTCATAACCCTTTTTCCAACCCGCAATATCTTTAGTATCAAAAGAATATGTTAGTTTCTTATCATAAATTTTTTCATAGCAATCGCACTTTAACCTAAAATCTCGCTCAGCTAAGATTTCACTATTGTCTTTGGCACTTAATGATGGATCTGGGTATAAAACATCAAGAATATGAAGGATATATTGAACCTTTTTAAATTCATCATTTTTTTCATCTTTATCCCTATCCCTTATTTCAACAAAGCAAGATATAATTGGAACATTTAATTTACAGCTAAAAAAGTATGCTCCCTTCTTTGGTGGACGGGGTTTACGGTAATTAAACCACATCTCTTGTTCAGGGTATAAAAGTACTGCCTCATTTTTCTCACATAGTTTTTCTTTTAATACACCAAAAAAGCCTCTTGCTAGATACTTAGGATCCGAAGTTATGGGAATAGTATTAGCATAATTCATTAAAAATCCTACTAAACCTTTCATTTTAAAGTTAGTTGATTGACTAATTATTGCTAAGCGTTTATCTAGTTTGTTAGTTAAATGCTTAATTACAGTATTTTCCAAAGGACTAAAGTGGTTACTAGTAATAATCACTCCACCTAAATCTTTAGGAATCTTTTCTAAACCTATAATTACAGTGTCACGATTAATTAGGTATGTAGCGAGGTTTTGAAGCACAATTGCAAAAAATGATTTAACTTTATAAGGGATTGTAGTTCTAGAGTTAAGGAAGTTTGTTGTGAGGATGGTATTTTCTTCATCAGTTAATACAGGATCACTAACCTCAACTTTTTGGTGAAAAAGACCAGCCTCAGCATTGTTTTTGATATTTTCAATAACAATATCGCGGTTTGATCCTAAAATCATAATCTTATTCTCACTCCTGCTTCATGTAAGTTTTTAAATGTAACTTCACTTTGAATAATTTCAAGACCTCTTTGAATCAATAAATCCATACAAGCCTTATCTTTTTCAATTGCCTCAATTGGATAATTATCTTTGTATTTTTTAATTTCATGATAATATCCACTATCAAGGGCATATTTCCAAAACTCATCTTCGTATTGAACGCCACTATAACACCAAGGTTTATTAAACAAATTGTAATGAACTAAATAAGGATCACTAAATGGCTCGCGCCTGTCATTAGGCATAGCGTCCCATCTAGGATCTAAGTAATGAATCTTACCATTACATATTGCATTGATGTAATCTTGGTCCGGTGCAATACTATCAAAATGATATTTATTTAGTAAATCTAGGAAATGTTCTTCAAAACGGTCTTCTCGCATCTTTTTCATATTCATTAAAAGTACACCTGAATTGATATATTCCCATCCATTAACACCTACTGCTTTTTCAGTGTATTTAACTAAATCGCTACAATCAGCAATTGATAAGTCGTGGCAAGCACCAATGTAATTATCTTTAATATCAATATCAAACAAATCAGCAATGTCACGAGTTAATACAACATCACTATCAATATATATACCTTTATCATATTCTAAGAACATATTAGGTATAAACAAACGGAAATAAATTGTTAAAGTGAAGTAATCACAACGTAGACGGTTTTCCATTTTGTCTTCAAGCGCTAAGAAATTATCGCGCATTGGAACAAGTTCAATTCTAAAATTGCTTCTTTCAAGGGCTTCTAATTTAATAATATTTACTTCATTTAATCCTTGGTGAAGGATAATAGCATGATAGTATCTATTAGGATTAGAATTTTTAATTGCACTGTTTAATGCCACAGCCAAAAATGGCGCATAGTTGTCATCAATTGTAAAAAAAATTGGAATTTCATTTTTAAATTCTTTCATAATTATTCTCCTTCTATTATATTTTTATATTTTTGATATTCTTTATAATCCAAATCAAACTCATGAATCTTTAAAACTTCATGCACTTTATCGATATCCCAAGGTTTTATAGTTATTGCTTTA
>LVBR01000160.1:0-1332 GCA_001604495.1 Acholeplasmatales bacterium Tener_01
GAAGAACTTGAACCTCTAGCAAGCTTACTTGAAGTTGCTGAAGGAATTGGATTAAGCTTTACTGGAACATCAAATATCAATATTGAAGAAATAACTGATGAACAAATCTCTGATTTTGCAAATGCTGTATTTGAAAGTAGAGTAATGAGTCAAAATACTGAAGTTATTCTATCAATGATTAGAAATTACATTCCTGAAGCTTATGCTAATCTAATCCCAACATCTCTAAGCAGTGCTCAAGAATTTGAAAGTTTCTTAAAGATTGCTAAAACTGCTAGTAAGACAGTCAGTGGTGGTGGAATCGATTTAAGTAAACTTGATAAAGATGAATTAACTGATGCCGTTAGTGGATTAAGTGGCGACCAAGTAACTTCACTTCTTACTGGTATTATTGATAGTACTGGTTTAATTGACACAACTAACTTAAATCTTCCTGAAATCGACACTTCAACTGAAGAAGGTGTTCAAGAAGTTCAAAAGTTACTAGAAGCTGTTGATACAATCAGTAGTGTATCTGGTGTTAGTGATCTTAAAGATTTAGCTGAAGATGAAATTGAAAACATTACATCTTCTAAAGTAGCTACATCTGTAGTTGTTGAATTATTAACTCAAGAAACTCAAGAAGGTGGATCATTAAGCGGATTTATTACACTAGATGGTATTAGTGAAGATGAATGGGTTGATAGTGAAGAAGGTAGTGGCGAACTTAAGAAGTTAGTTGATGCAACAAGCGTTCTAATGGATGATACAGGAAATATCGATGTTTCTGTTGATAGAATTTCAAGTTTAACTGATGAAGAAATTGCTACACTTACTGATTCTAAAGTTATCACTAACTCATTAGATGAAAAACTAAACGACATTATCGCTGAAGAAATAACTAATACATTTGACCAAGATAAATATGGATATGAATTAGATCTTGGAAAAGTAGAAGTTGGCGAAGGCGAAAGTGCTAGTGAAGTTTGGGCAGAAGAAATCAGTGTTGTTAGAGATGTTGTTGAAATGAGCAGTAACATTGAAGAAACTGATTTATCTGATGAAGACACTGCAAGAACAATTGGTGAATTATTAGATACTAGTAAAGAGAGTCAAATCTTAGGTAGTTCAACAATTAGTATCGCTGATTCAATCTTAAAAGATGCATACAGCGGTATTGATGGTTATGATGCTCCTGAAGTTGATGAAAACACTAATTTCGCAGAAGAGTTTGCGAAACTACAAGCTCTACTTGCAGCTCAAGGTGAATAATTTAAATGGATAGTTTGAAATCAAACTATCCTTTTTTTATACAAATTTTATGCATTTGACATTCATTTTAATTGACTATAT
>LVBR01000160.1:1399-1549 GCA_001604495.1 Acholeplasmatales bacterium Tener_01
CCTCCAAATATAGACAGTAATTGTGATACGAGAAATCTATCACAATTTTTGCATTTTATGGGCTATTTAAGCCTTTTTTCTTTTTTTCTTGCTAGAAATAAAGGGAATAAGTAGATTATTAAGTTAAATTGCCATTATGGTGTACTTGGG
>LVBR01000161.1 GCA_001604495.1 Acholeplasmatales bacterium Tener_01
AGTTTTCAGTTTTACCATTATAATAAGTAACATTTAATACATAAGTATAATCTCCAGCTAAAGCAGGTTTTCCTTTATAAGTACCATCCCAGCCTACATTAATGTCAGTAGTTTGAAATACTTTATTACCCCATCTATCAAATATTTTAAAATCTATTATTTCAATACCTTTACCGTAAACTCTCAAGAATTCATTTTCTGGATTACCACTGCCATCAGGTGCAAAAATATTTGGGACATATATATGAGTTTGATAACAATCTCCTGTACCTGGCTTTATAGTTACTGTATCTCTATCGCTACAATTATAAACATCAGTTACAGTCACATAATATGTACCTGGAGCTAAGTTATTTAGATTACTTATAGTATGGAAAGTATTCCATAAATAAGTGTAAGGAGGAGTACCATCTGTAACTTCTACCCATGCCTGCCCATCATTACCATTAAAGCAAGTCTCATCTGTAGCATGAGCTATAGCTACAGGAGATGAATTTACTGTGATGTTTATAGTAGCTGTATCTCCACATTGTCCACTAATCATATAAGTGATAGTATAGTTACCAGCACCTACATTAGCAGGACTAAAGGCTCCTGTATTTGCATTTGTTATTCCTGGTCCACTCCATATACCTCCAGGTGTAGCAGCTGTTAAAATTACTAATGACTGATTATCACACAAATTACCAACTGGATTAATTGTAGCATTTGCAGAATTATTAACAGTAACAGTAATAGCTGTACTAGCTGTACATTGACCATCTGATCCAGTGACTGTGTATGTCGTCGTTGAGGTCGGTGTCACAGTAACACTTGATCCACTTCCTAGGCTATGTGACCAACTATAAGTATTAGCTCCACTAACACTAAGTACAGAGCTTTCACCATTACAAATAATATTTGGTGTCGCAGAAACAGTTATAGAAGGTAATGGATTAACAGTAACAGATACAGTAATAGTAGCAGTACATTGCCCATTTGATCCAGTAACTGTATATGTTGTATTAGTTGTTGGTGAAACATTTATATTATTCCCAGAATAGTTATTTGTGCCATCTGTCCAAGTATAAGTAGAAGCTCCATTAGCTGTTAATATAGTATTACTGCCACTACATATTGAAGATGGAGTAGCAGATGCCGTAAGTATTGGAATAGGATTTACAGTTACATTAATTGTTGCTGTAGCAGAACAAGCTCCACTCGTACCAGTAACAGTATATGTTGTATTAGTTGTTGGTGAAACATTTATATTATTCCCAGAATAGTTATTTGTGCCATCTGTCCAAGTATAAGTAGAAGCTCCATTTGCTGTTAATATAGTATTACTACCACTACATATTGAAGATGGAGTAGCAGATGCTGTAACTGTCGGAGTAGGATTTACATTAACAGTGATTGTAGCTGTAGCAGAACAAGTACCACTAGTTCCAGTAACTGTGTATGTCATTGTAGAGGTAGGTGTCACAGTTTTACTAGCTCCAGTTCCTAATCCGTTAGACCAATTGTACGTACTAGCACCACTAGCTGTTAAAATGGAACTATTACCTGAACAAATAGTAGGAGGGTTAGCGGTAATAGTAACTATCGGAGTAGGATTTACATTAACAATAATTGAAGCTGTATTAGAACATGATCCAGTGCTACCAGTAACAGTATATGTAGTAGTAGTTGTTGGTGAAACATTTATATTATTTCCTGAATAGTTATTTATACCATCTGTCCAAGAGTATGTGCTGCCACCATTTGCTGTCAAAGTAGTGCTATTGCCAGAACAAATGCTAGAAGGAGTTGCAGAAGCAGTAATAGTTATAAAAGAATTTACTGTAACTGTTACAGTAGCAGTAGCTGAACAAGTGCCACTCGTACCAGTTACAGTATATGTTGTTGTCGATGTTGGTGAAACATTTATATTATTTCCAGAATAGTTGTTGGTACCATCTGTCCATGAATACGTAGTTGCTCCAGTAGCTGTTAATAAAGAGTTATCTCCTGGACATATCGTAGATGGTGTAGCTGAAACACTAACAGTAGGAGTTGGATTTACTGTTACTGTTACAGTAGCAGTAGATGTACAAGTGCCACTTGTTCCTGTTACTGTATATGTTGTTGTCGATGTCGGTGAAACATTTATATTATTTCCTGAATAGTTGTTTGTACCATCACTCCATGAATACGTAGAAGCTCCAGTAGCTGTTAATAAAGAGTTATCCCCTGAACATATTGTAGAAGGTGTAGCTGAAACATTAACTGTAGGACTTGGATTTACTGTTACAGTTACTGTAGCAGTAGCTGAACATGTGCCACTCGTTCCTGTTACTGTATATGTCGTTGTCGATGTCGGTGAAACATTTATATTATTTCCTGAATAGTTGTTTGTACCATCACTCCATGAATAAGTGCTAGCTCCACTTGCTGTTAATGTAGTACTAGAACCAGAGCATATAGAAGACGGTGAAGCAGAAACTATAAGAGTAGGTGAGTTCTTAG
>LVBR01000162.1 GCA_001604495.1 Acholeplasmatales bacterium Tener_01
AAACTCTATTGATGAACTTTCTATAGAGGTTCCAAATTTGATTTTCTATGAGCTTGGAAAAGCGTCAAGAATCAGTAGTGCCGAAAACTTCGACAAATATTATGGTAGTAACTATTGGTTATTGTTGAAAGATTATTTTGAAAAATGCTATTAAGGAGTATATATGAAGGGGATAAAGAATTTGACCAGATGGGCAATTCCGTTTATTCCTTTACTAATAATTGTTATTTTATTAACAGTTATTAACCCCTTAACATATTCATATGTTCCACAATTTATTAAATACGTTATCGATGTAATATTAGTAGACGAACCTATAGAAGGAGTGTCAGTAACACTGCCTTCTTTTTTTACAGACTTTTTTGCAAGGTTTGCTAGTGATAAACTAAAATGCATCGCCGTAGTTGGAATTACAATGGTAGTATTCCAACTTATTCGTGGAATGATGATGTTTGCTAATGGGTATTTAAAGGGAAAAGTATCAGAAGGAATTGCGTTTAATATAAGATGTAAGTTATTCTCTCACATCCAAGATTTATCATTCTCATATCAGAAAAACGTTGATACTGGTGATTTGATTCAAAGATGTACATCAGACATCGATACAGTTAAATCATTCTTAGCAACTCAACTACCTGAAGTTTTATATATTATTGCTTCATTTAGTGCTGGTGCTTATCAAATGTATCAAATTGAACCAAAGATTATGCTTGTAACATTTATTGTTGTTCCAATAACTTTGAGTGCTTCTATTTTCTTCCTACACTACGTTAGTAAGAAATTTGAAGAAATCGAAGAAAGTGAAGCAAGAATGACAAGTGCTTTACAAGAAAATGTCAATGGTGTTAGGGTTGTTAAAGCCTTCAACAATGAAAAGTTTGAGATTGATCGCTACACTGAGAGAAATACTGATTATAAAGATCGTAACATTAGACTAACTAATGCGATGGCAATCTACTGGGGTATTAGTGACGGTGTCACAATACTTCAATATGCCTTAACTGTTAGTGTTGCGGTGGTATTTGCTAAACGTGGCCTAGTTTCAACTGGTGACGTTATCGCATGCTTAATGTATATTGGTATGCTTGTATATCCTATTAGAGGATTAGGAAGAATTATTGGTGACTTTGGTAAAGCCATAGTAAGCAGTAATCGTATTAAAGAAATATTAGAAATTCCTGATGAATATAATGTTAGTGATGGAAAACTAACACCAGAAATTAAAGGAAATATTGAATTTAAAGATGTAAGCTTCAAATTTGATGATGATGAAAAGCATCTATTAAATGATTTGAACTTTGAAATTAAATGTGGTGAGACTATTGCCTTAATTGGTAGAACTGGAAGCGGTAAATCAACAATCGCATCTATTCTAACTAGACTACTTGAATATGATAAAGGTAGTATAAAACTAGATGGTGTTGAATTAAAAGACATCTCTAAACACTGGGTTAGAAAGAATGTTGGGGTTGTTTTACAAGATCCATTCCTTTATGCAAGGTCAATACTTGATAATATTAAAGTAGGAGATGCATCCTTAACTGATGAAAAAGTCTATGAAGCCGCAAAAATAGCATCAATTGATAAAGATATCAAAGACTTTAGTGAGGGATACAATACTTTAGTTGGTGAAAAAGGTGT
>LVBR01000163.1 GCA_001604495.1 Acholeplasmatales bacterium Tener_01
TGAAGGTCAATATGTAGTTCCTAATGGAATGGCATATAATTCTTATATCATTAAAGATGATTTGATTGCTGTAATGGATACTGTGGAAGTTAATTTCTTTGATCCATGGATGAAAAACATTAAAGAAGTTTTAGGTAAAGAAAAACCTACTTATTTAATCGTTCAACATATGGAACCAGACCATTCAGCAAACATCATTCGTTTCTTAAATGAATATCCTGATACATTTGTTGTTGGAAATAGTAAGACATTTAAGATGATTGATCAATTCTTCCACACTGAAATTAATAAGAAGTTAGTTGTTGATGATGGAAGTACCCTAAATTTAGGTTCACATAATTTGACTTTTGTATTTGCTCCAATGGTGCATTGGCCAGAAGTAATGGTTACTTATGATGAGGCTAATAAGGTTTTATTCTCAGCTGATGGCTTTGGTAAGTTTGGAGCATTAGATGTCGATGAAGATTGGGCGTGTGAAGCTCGTCGCTACTACTTTGGAATAGTAGGAAAGTATGGTGCACAAGTACAAAACTTACTTAAAAAAGCTAGTGAACTTGATATTGAAATGATTTGTCCACTTCATGGACCAGTACTAAGTGAAAACTTAGGTCACTATATTAATCTATATAATATTTGGTCAAGCTACCAGAGTGAAACTGATGGCGTTGCAGTATTTTATACTTCAGTATATGGCCATACAAAAGTAGCAGTTGAACTTCTTGCTAAGAAACTAGAAGAAAAGAACGCACCAAAAGTAGTTGTAACTGACCTTGCAAGATGCGACATGGCAGAAGCAGTTGAAGATGCTTTTAGATATTCTAAGATTGTCTTAGCCACAACAACTTATAACGCATCAATTTTTCCTTTCATGAATGATTTTATCACTCACTTGGTTGAAAGAAACTTCCAAAATAAAGAGATTGCTATTATTGAAAATGGTACATGGGCACCACTTGCTGCAAAAGTTATCAAAGAAAAACTAGCAAATCAAAAGAATTTGAAGTTTATCGACCCTGTTGTTAGAATCAATTCTAGTATGAATGATGAAAATTTAGAAGAAATTGAAAAAGTAACTGACAATTTGTGTCAAGAATATATCGCAAAAAGTGATATTGCTAAAGATGAATTTGATCCAAAAGCTTTATTTAAGATTGGATATGGTCTATATGTTGTTACAAGTAATGATGGTAAGAAAGATAATGGATTAATTGTTAATACTGTTTTACAACTTACAGATAATCCTTATAAAGTTGCAGTTAACATCAATAAAGCTAATTATTCTCATTCAACTATTAAGACTACTAAGAAACTTAATGTCAATGTTTTAAGCATTGAAGCACCATTTGATGTATTTAAATCTTATGGATTTAGATCAGGACGTGACAATGACAAGTTTAGTGAAGTTGAAGAACTTCGTAGCCCTAATGGTTTAAGAGTACTACCTAAATATATAAATGCCTATATGTCACTTGAAGTTGAAAGTTATGTTGACTTAGGCACTCATGGAATGTTTATTTGTAAAGTTGTTGATTCAAAAGTTATTAGTAATGTTGAAACAATGACTTATAACTACTATCAAGCTAACGTTAAACCTCGTCCTGAAACAAAGAAAAAAGGATGGGTTTGTAAAGTATGTGGATATATTTATGAAGGTGAAGAATTACCTGAAGGATTTATCTGCCCACTATGTAAACATGGTGTTGATGATTTTGAAAAATTGGAATAGGAGGAGACACAATGAAAAAGTACAAATGCTTAGTATGCGGTGAAGTATTCGAAGTTGAAGATGGCGAAGAACCTGTTTGCCCAGTTTGTGGTGTAAGTGGCGACGATCTTGAAGAAGTTAAAGAAGAAGAATAAATAAAAAATGATATGCTTTTAATAAATAAAGCATATCTTTTTTTTACTGGAAACATTTTCACAATAATATTTGTTT
>LVBR01000164.1 GCA_001604495.1 Acholeplasmatales bacterium Tener_01
TTCATCGAGTGATTCAACTTTGTTTATTAATCTAGCATAATTGTCATTGGTTATTAGCGTTCTATTTTCGTCAATTACATAGCCTTTTAATAAGTAATCTCATAAAATAGTATTGGCCCATTGTCGAAAATGAACACCGACAATAGAGTTAACTCTATATCCAACAGAAATAATAACATCTAAATTAAAATATTTTACATTTACTATGGTTTTTCTATCGTTATTTGTCCTTGGATCATATTTATTTAGCTCAGTTGCAAAAAATGCAACACAGCTGGCTTCACTTAATTCACCTGATTTAAATATATTACTTATATGTCGAGATATAACAGACTTATCTCTTAAAAACAATTTACTCATTTCATCAATCGTTAGCCAAATTGTGTTTTCTAAAGGAGATACTTTAACATCTAATTCAAAATTATTATCTATGTATTTTATTAATTCATATTTATTATTCATTAGAGAGCTCCTTTAATGTGGTACCATTAAGTATTACATCAAGTTCGGTATCTAATGCACTAGCATATTTTACTAAAAAGAATATAGTTGGTGAATTTTTCATTCTTTCAAAACGAGTGATTTGTTGACGCATAACGCCCATTTTATCAGCTATAGAAGCTTGCGTATATCCTTTTAATTGTCTTAATGTAATAAACTGCATAACAATTTTAGCTCTTAACCAAAGCTCTTGTTGTTCAATAGCCAATTTTTTTAATTCCATATTATTATAGACTTCTTCAATCTTTGTTAGTTTTTTCATACTTACTACCTCAACAAGATTATAGCATATTGGTCTTTATTTTGCAACATTTTTGTATCATTATTAAATACAAAAAAAGTTGATACTTTCGTATCAACTATTATATCTCTTGGCCAAAATGGACAGTTTTGATACAGTCGAACACCAACAATCACAGGCCGAACACTACTTTATAAGTAAGGCTCTTAATTCTTTTTTGCTTTGTTCTAACCCTAAGATTCTTAGCTCAGGAGTTTTTTAGCATAATCATCATTATTATTCGCCGCTTCGACAACCAACTCTTTTAATAATTTATGGTTATAACCGATATGCTCTTGCCAGTCAGATTCCCATTGATCGCCTTCATTAACCCATTCTTTTATGAATAAGTTATCAAAATTGCCTTGTTTTTTATAAAGTAAATATTTGCCATAATCGCTAATAGCGTTTTCTAATTTGCCCCGATTGAAATAAATACTAGAGGTGCTTTTATATAATAAAGATTGATAATACCAGGCTTTATAATTACCCTCATTATAAAAACCATAATTATTATGTGAATCTTCACATTCAGAACCCCAAAGCATCATGTATTCACCCGCAGAAATAAACCCTTCTTCAATCAGTGCGGTGCCACGTAAATAATAATCGGCATTTGAGCTAATTCCTTCTAATTCTTCAATAAAGAATTCTGGATTCTTCAAAGTATTCTTTCCATATCCTAATTCGATAAACGAAGATATTAACGCCAAGTTACTTCCTCTAAACGCATTTAAAACCGCTAATTTGTCATTTATTTCTCTTCCGATTCCATTTTGATACGCTAACGCAAGCATTTCGTATTTATCTAGATCGTAAATAGACCAAATATCATTAGATGGTTCTTCAAAAGAATTTAGTAGTTTGATGAATTCATCTTTTTTATCTAAAGAAAGTAAAAGCTTGCCATATTTATAACTTGGTGTTCTTTTAACAACCTCATATAATTGCTCGCCAGTCATTAATTCAACATAAATATAAACAGCCTTGTTATAACAACCAAGCACATAATCATAAGCTACTTCTTTAAACCAAAGAGACTCTTTTTTCCCAGGAGTTAATACTATAGAAGATACTTCTTTAACTTTTGATTTATCCCCTCCACCTTTGGTATAGACAAAGTATTCATATTCAAATAAATACGTCCCATCACTTTGTTTTGTACATTTAGCGGAAAAATCTTTCTTCCCATTAGCTTCAATATAAAAATCACGTGAACCAGTAATTTTAACAAAGTATTCCATTATTACATCCTCCAGAAAAAGTATATAACATCCAACAGGTTGGTTGAATCTATTTAAAAAAGATTGACTTTGTATCAATCCAATTATCAACTTATGGTGACGAATACGGGATTCGAACCCGTGTATGTATGCGTGAAAGGCATATGAGTTAAACCGCTTCTCCAATTCGCCGTTTTATTAAGATATAAATGGCGGAGTAGGAGGGATTTGAACCCTCGCACCAGTTTCCCGATCTATGCCCTTAGCAGGGGCACCTCTTCAGCCGCTTGAGTACTACTCCACGACGCCTTTAATATCTTACTAAATTTTTGCTATTTTGTCAAGAAAAAATGACTTTTACTTGTTAGCATCAATGATACTTTGTAAGTAATCACTGATTGCATTATCAGAATCTTTATAATCACTAATTATATTACCAGATACTATTAAAAGCATTGGAACATCTTTTGAATAGATTAATAAATCATCGATATATTCAACATCACTGATTGATGCTTTCTTCTCACCAGTGTCAGTAATAATGACTTTTTTGTTTTCAGGTTTATCAATATCAAATCCATAAATATTATATACAGATTTCTTATCGGCATTCTTTTTAGCGAATGTAATATATTTGTATACTAATTCGTCGAATTCATCATCTTCAGCTTCTTTTTCAGCGCTTGATGAGTAAACAAATACTAAATATGTTTCTGTTTGTGCTTCTTTTTCAAATAGTTGTTCACCAACAACATTTGTTAGTGAATCATAACTATTAACGCTTCTAGCGTTTACGAATCTAAAGATAATAAAAACAATAAAGAATACTGAGATTGCAAAAATTAATCCCCAGAATAATATTGATTTAAAACTT
>LVBR01000165.1 GCA_001604495.1 Acholeplasmatales bacterium Tener_01
ATATTGATAGCTTTATTATCATACGCACGCCATTTATCTAAAATCTTATTGGCAACTTCAAGTAGTTTTTCTCTACCATTAGATTCAAGGCGCAGTACATCAAGTGGCCAATTTAGGTAATTGATTTTAACCCCATTTAGTTCTTTAGTAAATCTAACGTTCGCTCTATCAAGTGGAAAAGTGAAATTACCACCTTGATAATGCTCATGATTAAGTATTGATCCCCCAACAATTGGTAAATCAGCATTGCTTCCTAAGAAATAATGAGGGAATATTTCGATAAAATCAAAAAGTCTTTTAAATGTATCATAATTAATCTTCATATCCTCATGTTCTTGTTTGAACACGATACAGTGCTCATTGTAATATGTATATGGAGAATATTGTAAATAGAAGTCTTCATTGTTTATCTTAATCGGAATAACTCTTAAGTTATTTCTTGCTTGAAGCGTGCTGCTACCAACAAATCCCACATTTTCAATACACAACATGCATTTTGGATACTTCTTTGTATTATCTTTTTTAACACTTGCTATAGCTCTTGGGTCTTTTTCAGGCTTAGATAGATTAATAGTAATCAAAAAGTCGCCATATTTACTGCTTTTTGTGAAGGAAATATTCTTCTTTATGCGATTACTTCTTATGTAATTGACATCATTCATCAGTTTAAAGAAATAATCTGTGGCACTTTTTGGTGAAGTTTTGAATCTATCAAAGAATTCACTAATAACTTGGCTTGGAAGTGGGGTAACAGTATCCATAATTAGAGTGTCAAATAAGTCTCTTTCATACAAATAATCACCGATTATTTTATTTGTAACTGCATAATCAATAATATCATCTAAGATTTCATCAATTATTCTAGTATCTTTTAATAAAACTATTTCACCCTCGCGATATTCAATCTTAAGTATTCCCATAATCTTATTGAATAAATAGATTGTATCGCTTTCTTTTATTAAATTATGATTGAAACTGTAACTAACAAATTCATTAATGACATCAATTATCTTCATTTAGTATACCAGTCCTTCCAGATGATTTTACTACATAATATGATAAGTTAAGGTTAGTTACTTCACTGTAAACTTTGTTAACTTTATTCATTACCTTATCAATTTTATCTAAATCAGTTGTATCAAATATCGCTACACTACAGCCTCCAAAGCCTGCACCAGTCATTCTAGATCCGATTACAATACCCTCTTTATCAAGTTCAGCGCAAATGGTATCTAGATTAATGCCTGTTACTTCGTAGTCTTCTTTTAAAGATTTGTGTGATTGCTTTAATAATTCCCCTAAATTTTTAAGGTTTCTAGCCTCTAAGCTTTCTTTAAAAGCAAAAACGCGCTTGTTTTCACTAATAACATGACGGCATCTATGGTATAGCGTGTCCCCAAGTTCATCTTTAACTGATTCAAGTTCACTTAAATCATAACTACATAAAGTATCTTTATGATATTTTTTACTTAAAATAGCTAAGGCCTTATCGCATTCAGCTCTTCTTTCGTTATATTTTGATTCAACCAAAGCTCTAGGTTTATTAGTATTAACGATTATTAGGGTCGCATTATCTAAATAAAAATCAACTAAACTGTAGTCTAAGGTATTAGTATCAAGTAGTATTGCCTTATTTTTTTCGCTCATTCCGATAGCAAATTGGTCCATTATTCCACAATTTACTAGAATAAACTCTCTTTCAGCCTTTTGTGATAGTAAAACTAAGTCTAAATCACTTAAATTTAGGTTATAAATATCATTTAAAATGTGTGAAATTAA
>LVBR01000166.1 GCA_001604495.1 Acholeplasmatales bacterium Tener_01
TTAACTCGATTTCATCCCCTAAAAACGCCTCATTTAAAAAGCTAATTTCAAAGGTTTTAATCTTGCCACCTTCTAAATCAATGATGTTATAAATCCATCTAGCATAATGACAATTATTCATATGGAAGTTGTGATCAATCATTGATTTTTCGACTTTTACTTTTTCGTAAGTTTCTGTTAACGAATCAAAATTTATCTTATTAATTGGTGGAAGTTCCATAAAACTTCCACTAATATCTTCACTAATTAAGCTTGTTGGGAGGATTCTTCTTGTATCTTTATCAATTAAACACCATTTGCTTGATCCAGTTGCTACCTTTTTATCGTTAGATGTAATTAGGTAGTCACGAATGAATTCAGCGCGGCCACGTCTTGCTTGCCATGTTTTGGTGGTGATTTCTTCACTAGGTTCAGAGTAAAAGTCAATTCTAATACTAATTAGTACCCACAAAGCATTTTTAGCAAGCATTTCATGATAACCTGCTTCTTCATTATTTACATGCAAATAAGCAGCTTCTTGGAACAATTCTAAAACGCACCAAGGAGCAAGCATATCACGCATATCAAGGTCACTATGTTTTATTTTAGTTTGATAATTATACAAAAAATTCATCAATTTCACCTACAAGAATAATATAAATGCTAAATAAGCTAGTCCATAATACAAAAATACTGCTAAAACGTCATTTAGTGTTGTGATAAATGGACCACTAGCAACTGCTGGGTCAATATGAATCTTATTAAGAATAATAGGGAATAGTGATCCAGTCAAACTGCTTATTGTCATTGCAACTAACATACTTGTTGCAATGATTGATGAAACTTTAATAATATCGTAAATTACAAAGCCATCACCAGATACAATCTCTTGCTTACGAAGAAGTAAGAATAAAAAGATGAAAACAAAAGATACAACGCCAATAATAAGTCCGTTTAAAAACCCTACACGAACTTCTTTAAAAATACCTTTTCTTACATTCTTTCCTTCCATATCACCGGTTGTGATATTTCTGATTGTTACTGCTAATGATTGAGTACCAACATTGCCAGCCATGTCTAGTATTGTACTTTGGAAAAATACAACAACAGGAAGGGTTGCAATAACTCCTTCAAATGCCCCAACAACAGTTGAAACTAAGAATCCTAAAACTAGAAGTATTACTAGCCAAGGAATTCTTTTTTTGATTGATGTAAAAATAGATTCATCAATATCTTCACTATCAGTCAAACCACCGAGTTTAGCATAGTCTTCTTCGAACTCTTCGGTTGTGGCACCTAGCAAAATGTCAGATGTGATTACACCAACTAGTTCGTTACTACGATTAATTACAGGTATTGAATTCTCACTATAATCAGTCAAACTAACGATAGCATCTTCCATTGACTCATCATCATATATTGATGGGTAGCTAGTTCTACAAAAATCTAATAATTTATCTTCTTTTCTTGCACAAATTAAATCCTTTAAGTCAATTGAGCCATAGAACTTTCCATCTTCCACAACAAATATTGTATAGATATTGTCATGTTCTCCGGCTTCTTTAACTAAAGCACTCATCGCTTCTTTGATTGTGAAGTTTGATTGAATTGTTATGTAGTTATCAGACATGTAACTACCAATTTGGTCTTCTTCATACTTGTCTAACTCTTCAATCTTTTGCTTCTGTTCATCTTCCATTAAGTTGATGATTTCTTGCTTGTCATCTTCTTCCAGTTCATCCAAGATATCCATGGCCTCATCTGAGTCCATTTCTTCCAAGATATCCGCAGCTTTTTCAGGTGGCAATTCATCGACGAATTTATCAACATCTTCATAGAATGTGAATATTTCAGCAATATCACTAATATCAAAGATTTTATAAGCTTCTAAACGTTCTTCTTCACTTAACTCTTCTAAAACGTCAGCTATGTCACTACTATGATAATTTTCAAGTAACTTGATCTTATCTTTTTTTGAAATTTCTTTTGATAAAATGATGTTTTTAATCTCAATTAAATAATTTTCTTGCATAGTCTCTCTCCTTTCATTTTATTTAAGAGAACATCAAAAAAATATATAAATCACATCAATTATCTGCACAGATGTGATTTTATATGATATTTAAGATATTCATTCGCCGGATAACCGTTAGTTTCCATAAAACCACATCCTTTCCATTCTTTCTCACTTTATAATTATAAACCTTTTAAAATCAATTTACAATA
>LVBR01000167.1 GCA_001604495.1 Acholeplasmatales bacterium Tener_01
CTTCTTTTCTAATCTTCTTTGTTTGATGTTATAGCCTATAGCCACAACAAGAACATCATCATATTCATTTGTGACATCAATTCCCTCTTCATAAACCGTGTCACAATCAATGTCCAATTCATCATTCCAAATAACACCACTCCAACCAAATAAACGACCTTTTAAAAATAAGTTTCTATCTTTAAGAGCATTGAGTTGTGGAAACTTGTTCGCAAGAGAAAGAACATCATATCTCTTCACAGTGCAATCGAAGAAGTATAAATCCAATGTTGTTCCTTCTTTTAAAACCAATTTAATTGCTTTGTTCATAACTACTGAATAGGTGGAAGTTTCTTATAAATTTCCGTATCCCACATCTCCTTTAATTCTTTTTGATATTTTAGGACAAATTCTTTAACAAGTTTTGATCCTTTATCAGGAAAATCACCTTGATAGATTTCACCGTTTTCTATATAGAAAGTGGCTTCATATTCTCCATATAATGCATGAATATGAGGAGGACAATGTTCCTTTCTGGTTAGATGCATCAAAATGATAATTCCATAAAATGTTGATATAGTAGGCATCAATTTACCTCCAACACTATTTTATGGTATATATCCCATATTTTCAAGTTAATTGAACAAAAAGAAAGGAAGGATTAGTCCTTCCATTCAATTGCTTTAAAGTGAAATTGTAATCATTGGTCTTAAACAAGCATGAGCATTGGTTACATTCAAAGAAGTATTACTAGCGTTGTAATCAACCGCAATAACTTTCTTTGTATTGCTAGTGCCAGATTCTGGAGAACGTAACCAATATCTTGTGTTATAACGACCACCGCTGTAGGTGCTCATAAAAGCACCTCTTGCTGCAGAATAGTCAGTTGGTTGAATACCTGAGTTATGAAAGGCATTGTAATAAGAATGATCATGGCAACTGCCTAAATAAACCTTATCCATTGTATTATCACAGGTATTGTCGTTTGATGATGAACCGGTAGTATCAGGACCATTATCAACTTCAACTTGTTGAAGGTATGTAGAATCTAAACCAAATGCACGCTTCATAAAATTGTCGCTTGTGTAGTTGGTGACGCCATAAGAAGAACCATTTAAACCATTTAAGAATGCTCTGGCTTCAGAATACTGATAGTTGTTTGGTTTAATTGTTTGTCCGGAAATTGTTCTATTGTCTTCACTTAAATAGAATGGGCAGACCTCTAAAACTTCATCAGAAACCAAAGTGTATAAATTGCCTTCAGTTTTTAAAAGTGTCCAACTAATTGGTTCACATTTAAACCAATACTCGGTATTAGCTTCTGGTGTACCACCAGTTTTGAAATATGGACTACTACCATATGAAGTATCTGGAGTTGCAATAACATTGGTGTAGTATTCGTTTTGGTATAAGAAATAACCATTATTGGAATCTTTGGCAGAATTTGAAAGACTGCTTAATGCGCTAAGTAAAGTATTATCTTTAACTCTTGTTTGTGGATATAATCCATAAACAGCCTTTTTATTTCCAACATCCACTGTAGGAGCAATGCCTCTTTCTTGTTTCCATTCTAATTCGGTAATAAATCTTGCTTGTAAAGTGTAAGCATAGTTAGGCATCACAAATGTATAGTTTTGACTGGTACTAACGAGTTGATCACCGGCATACCAGGCAGAGAATTTGTATCCAGACTTAGGATTTGCATAAACAGTAACTTCACTACCCGCTAAGAATTTTGCATTACCACCTGAAACTGTACCTTTTGAGGTATCTTCACTAGTAAGAGTGAGATATGGATAAGCATCATTGCAGCTGAATGTAATTTCAATTGATTCAACAAGTAAATCCACTGCTGAATAATTGAGGAAATAGAAATAGTTAGGTTTTTTGCCGTTAAAGTCAAATACTAAAGGGGTTGAACTAGAAACACTAAAACTTTGTTGAAATTCTAATTCGTCAGCAATACCACCAAATGTGAAACCACAGGACATGGAATCAGAACCGCTAAACGTCATGGAAATGGATTCCATACCAGTAATTTGAGTTGTGTTGTATAAAGTTCCACCATAGCCTTTGCTATCGTTTTGCAATTTGACAGCACCTACACCTGCGGCATTTGTAAAACTAAAGCCAATTTCATTACCAAGTTCTGTAGAAACAGTACTTGTACCATAATGGAAATAAGCTGAATCGCTAGCAAGTTGGTTCTTATTAGCGTTCATAATGATTGAATATGTATCAGCACGTGTTCTTGCTCTAATTTGGTTATTACTAAAAATAGCCAATGATGTAGATAC
>LVBR01000168.1 GCA_001604495.1 Acholeplasmatales bacterium Tener_01
GGTTAGAATGTAACACACTTTCAAATTCTTTATAATTTTGATCTATTATAGAAGTATAGGGAAGGCAATAAATAACTCTTCGGGAAGTATCCTCAAGTTTTTGAATGCAATTAGTAAATTCCAAGCAAGCAAATGTTTTTCCACTTCCGGTTGGAGCAGTTAGAGTATATAATTTCTGAGAGAGTTCAATGTTTAGATTTTCTTGGATATTAGCAATAAATTGATTTCTTAAGGGATTTAAAGCTCCCTGTTTCTTATTCTTTTCTGCAATTAACTTAGCGGGGGAATAGCAAAGTCTAGGATTAAGTTTTTCCAGACAAATATATTCCTTCCCTGCTGCATTGTGTTTATCAGCATCAATAAGAACAGAGAATAATAGATTTTGAATGAGAAATGATTCTATTGTATCATCAATATTGGCAGGAGAATAAGTAAGAGAAAAATCACCCAAATTATCATTCAAAAGCTGAAAATGGCTATAAGACAAATCCGGCAAGCTGATATTGTGCTTTTGTAGGAGTTTTGTTAGTCCAACATCGTTATTTATGTTGTCCAATACACTTTGATAGATAGTAAGCGTCTCATTGATAAGAGCTGCATTATCCAGTCCTCCATTAAAAAAAGAACTTAAGTTACTATGATGTTTTTGCACACATTTAAAGGCAAAGGGAGCAAAACAGGAAAGTTCTTCCCACGAGTTAAAATTAACATATGTAATAACAGCAGAAATAAAGCTATGATGTGTTAAATGATTTTGTTTCCCACCATGAATATAATTTTGAAAATAGGAAGATGCTTTCCCTAAATCATGCATTATACCAATTTTTTCAGCAACAGAAGCTAAATTATCTTTAGTTGTAGTATTTAAATTCAGGGAAAGCTTTTGGATCATCTCTTTAGCATTAGAAGCTACTTCAGCTAAATGATCTACCAAAAGCTTCTCCTGATATCCATTTTTTGCAGGATGGGATATAATCATAAAAAAGATATTCTGGTTCTTTGGATATTTTGTAATTCAATCAAATCTTTGAACTTACCGGGAATTCTTTTCCCATTCGTTTCTATTACTATATTTCCAAAGCGCTTGGTTTGACGATAACTTTTTCTTTTCCCTTCAATTAATTCCTGTTCCAGAGGCATCCTTTCCATAATTAAATCACAATCTTGAGAAGTAATGCCTTCTATCAATTCTCTTTCTATAGCAGAATCCAGATAGTCAGATTCAGATATTGGTTCAAATTCACCTTGGTTATAGGTTCTAATTAATTCCAGATGAGCAATGAACTGTCTTTGTCCTAAATATAAACCATAACCAAAATCTTTTACTTTGATCTTGTTTTCCAATTCTGTAAATACATTACTTTTCATCCTATCGAAACAAAGAAAAAGTATCCATTCCAGATCTTCAGAACCCTGTGCTTTAAGAAGTTCCAAACGACATTGTTTATGAGCAGACAGATCATTTATCGGAATTTTGGGGGTTGCATCTTGAGCATAATTCAATGTCTGAAATACTTTATGATAGTATATATTGGGAACTAAAGATATGGCAACTCCAAGATTTTCTGAACTCATAATATCATAATAACCGTCTCTTTCGATTTGCATAATAGAAGCAAGTAAACCACAGATTGTAGTTCGGGGCGGTATTATGTAAGTTAGAGAAGATGCGTTAGTATAAAATTTACGGAAATGCGCAAATTTACCTGTTAGCTTCAGCTCTAAAATCTGATTAAAATTATCAGGTATTTTCATATCTTTCCCCCATCATTTAAGGGAAAGCGGTTTTTTCCAGTTCTCTTGGATAAAAATTTTAT
>LVBR01000169.1 GCA_001604495.1 Acholeplasmatales bacterium Tener_01
GATTTTTCAATTCTTTCGAATAATTTACTCAATTTATCCCTCCTTTACTTTCTTGATATTATACCACACTTTGACAATAAAAAAAAGTGGGAGACACTCTCCCACATTCATTTAAACTATTTAATGATTTCTCCGTATGTCCCCATAGCTACACATGCAGCATTAGATTCATCTGTGTCAATGTGCATTGCTTTTGCGAAATTAGCATTAACTCTAACAACAACATCACCGAATATTAATGAACGGCATTCACTATCTACTTTAACGCTAACTACTTGTTTATCTTCTAAACCGAATTCTTTAGCATCTTCTGGTGTTAAGTGAATGTGACGTTTAGCTACAATTACACCTTCAGTTAATTCAAGTTCACCAGCTGGACCAACCAATTTAATTCCAGGAGTACCTTTAATGTCGCCACTTTCTCTAACAACAATATCAACACCTAAAGTTCTAGCATCAGTTGCTGAAATCTCAACTTGTGTTGCTTTTCTACAAGGTCCAAGGATTGATACATTAGCGATTTCCTTTTTAGGTCCTACTAAAGTAACTTTTTGTTCACTTGCGAATTGTCCTGGTTGTGAAAGCATCTTTTTAACAGTTAATGTTGCTCCTTCACCAAATAATTTAATTAAGTCTGCTTCAGTTACATGAACGTGTCTTGCAGAAGTTTCAATTAATACACTATTTCCCATTTTTTCCTCCATTATTAATTGTTTCTTTATAATATTCATATATTTCTAATGCCAAATCATCTAATGATTTGTTTTCATTAACAAAGATTTTATCGATATGTACTAAAGCATCCTTTCCAAAAACTATTTCATCATTTTTGATACGCTTTTGTACTTGTTCTGTACTATCGCCTCTGTGATACATTCTATCAACTCTTAAAGCTTCATTTGATTCGATGTAACAAATAACAACATCATCTTTCATCTTAAAATAGAAGCTATTAGCACCACTTGGTTCTAGTATTACAATCTTATCGTTTCCAGCATCTTTTTTATTGCTTCCGTAATAATAGCCATTATAGATTGTATATTCAATAAATTCATCTTTATTGATTCTATCTAGGAATTCTTCTTCTGTCACAAAGTGATAAGATACATGATTCTCTTCACCAATTCTAATTGGACGAGTAGTGTATGTTATCATTCGCTTCATTCCATATTTTTCAATTAGAAGACTTGCCATTTCGGTTTTTCCACTGGCACTAGGTCCTACTAAAATTAGCATCTAATCACCTCGTTACACCTAATAATTTTACGCTTTTTACCCCAATATGTCAATATAATTACAAATGCGACCCAAATAAATGAGTCGCATCTTTTTTAAATTTCGTTTCCAGCAAATTGAGTTTGATATAGATTGTAATATCTTCCCTCTTTTTTAAGTAGTTCATAGTGATTGCCAGCTTCAACTATTCTTCCTTGATCCATAACAATGATTACATCAGCATCTTGGATTGTTGAAAGACGGTGAGCGATGATTAGTGATGTTCTGTTTTTCATAAGTGTGAACATTGCATCTTGAATATTCTTTTCAGTTCTTGTATCAACGCTACTAGTTGCTTCGTCTAAAATCAAAATTTTTGGATCAGCTAAAATCGCTCTTGCGATAGACAATAACTGCCTTTGACCTTGACTTAGGTTACTACCAGCTTCAGCTAAAACTGTATCATACTTTTCAGGTAATCTTTCAATGAAATAATCTGAATTAGCCATCTTGCTTGCTTCAATTATCTCATCAAGAGTTGCATCAAGTTGACCATATTTAATATTATCCTTGATTGATGTTGAGAATAAAACAGTATCTTGTAAAACAATGGCAATTGTACTTCTTAGTTCTTCTTTCTTGAAGTTACGAATATCAATTCCATCAATTGATATTGAACCACTATCAATATCATAGAATCTCATTAAAAGGTTAACAATTGTCGTTTTACCGCTTCCGGTAGCACCAACAAGGGCAATCTTTTGACCAGGCTTAACATCCAAATTGAAATCATGGATTATTTGCTTTTCACCATTGTATGAGAAATTAACATTCTTAAATGAAATATTACCAACAAAATTGTCATCATCAATAACTTCTAAGCCTTCATCAACTTCAAGTGGAGTATCCATTATCTCAAATACACGCTCAGCAGCAGCAATTGATGTTTGAAATTGAGCCCAAAGGTTAGCTATTTCAACAATCGGACGTGAGAAACGTTTAGAGTATTGAATAAACATTTGGATTGTACCAACAGTAACAATCATTCCGCTAGTAAACCACCAAGTACCAAGTGATGAACGAGTTGCAGCTAGGTAGCCACCAAATCCACAGATTAGTAAGAATCCCAAATTACTAATACAGTTCATTACAGGACCCATGACACCACCAAAGATATTAGCTTTGATAGATACTTTTCTTAAATCGCCACTTATTCCATCAAATTTATCTTGAACTTTCTTTTCTTTTGAATAAGCCGCAACAGTCTTATAACCAGTAACCATCTCTTCAACATGACCATTTAGGTTACCTAAAAGTTCTTGTTGTCGCTTGTAATACTTTCTCATAAACTTTGAAAGGTATTTTGTGGCAAAAACAGTTAAAAATACTGTAGATAAACTTATTAATGTTAAGAACCAATTGTAATATAGCATTATTACTAATACACCAACAATTGTTAATGCACCACTAAATAGTGATCCAATTGATTGAGATATTGTATTACTAATAATATCAACATCATTTGTCATTCTACTCATGATATCACCATGAGCATGAGTATCAGTGTATTTAACAGGAAGTTTAACGATGTGGTTAAACAAATCTTTACGCATCTCACGAACTGTGTTTTGTGACAAGTGAGCTGCCAAAATTCCTTGAAAATAAGTAAAGACAGATGATGAAATATAAATGATTAATATTAGTGATAGCATTAGAATCATTTGATCCCAGTCAACCTGTAATTTAGTTTCTGTTAATGTTATAGCATCAATTGCTTTTCCTTGTAAGAATGGACCAACAAGTCCTACAAGGGTAACAATTAAAGTCATAGCAAGTAGTGCAAAGAATAATGTCTTATTTTTACCAATGTACTTAAAGATTCTCTTTAAAGTACCTTTCATGTCTTTAGGTTTTTCCACAAACAGCATTCTGCCATGTGGTCCTCCGCCCATTTTAGGTGGATTTTTACGAGGTTCTTGTCTATTATTCATTAGTCTCACCTCGCTTTAATTGAGAATTATAAATATCTTGATAAATTGCGCAGTCCTTAATTAGGTTGTCATGTGTATCACAAGCTACAAGTTGTCCATTATCAATAACCGCAATTCTATCAGCATGACGAGCACTAGCAACACGTTGCGCGATAAAGATTGTTGTGACGCCTTGCATCTTTTCACGAAGAGCTTTATGAAGTTTGGCCTCTGTTGCCAGGTCTAGAGCACTTGTTGAATCATCGAAGATTAAAACTTCTGGGTGTCTGATTAAACCACGAGCAATTGATACTCTTTGTTTTTGACCACCACTAAGGTTATTTCCTCTTTCACCAACTTCATAGCTAAAGCCATCTTCCATCTTATCAGTGAATTCTTTAACTTGAGCAATTTCAGCTGCTTCATCTATTTCACTGTCAGTAGCATCTTCTTTGCCCCATTTAATATTTTCTTTGATTGATCCACTGAATAACTCAGTTTTTTGTAAAACCATACTGATTTTGCTTCTTAAATCAATCAAATTGTAATCTTTAACATTGATACCATCAACCAATACTTCACCACTATCAACATCGTAAAATCTTGGAATTAGGTTGACAATACTACTTTTACCACTTCCGGTTGCTCCAAGTATTGCTAGACGTTCGCCTTTATTAACTTTTAGGCTGAAGTTAGTAACAACATTTTGGCCACTAGAATTAGGATAAGCAAATGAAACATTCTTAAACTCTATTGTACCGATATTAGAATTATCGATATCATATTCTGTACCTTCAGCAGTGCTACTAGTAATAACAGGATCACTATCCATAACTTCATTGATACGAGTGATACTTACTTTAGCACGGGTGATTGAAGATGCGATCATTGCCATTTGCATCATTCCGATTAATACTTGAGCAATATAAGTTAAACCAGCCATTACTTTACCAACAGTCATGTATTCTGGGTCAGTTAGTAAAAGTGTTGGATTGATGTTTTGAATCTTATATCCACCAATGTAAATAACTGCTACAACTATCGCATTCAAGAAAATTGTTAATAGAGGCATAATAATAGCAATTATCTTTTGAACTTTCAAAGTTGTTAGTGATAAGTCAACATTAGCATCGTTAAAACGATTACTTTCATAATCTTCTCTAACATATGCTTTAACTACTCTAACACCACCAACATTTTCTTGAACAACAGAATTAACCTTATCAATCTTGCTTTGAACAATCTTGAATACTGGAGTTGCCTTTCTTAAAAATATTATCATTATTAATACTTGAATGGGCAAAACAACAGCCAAAACAAGGGCAAATTCTTTACAAGTTAGATACATCATAATGATTCCACCAAAGAATAACATTATTGTTCTAACAAACATTCTTATTGCCATTGATACGAAGTTTTGAACTTGAGTTACATCGTTAGTAATTCTAGTAACTAATGATCCAGTTGAAAACTTATCTGTTTGTTCATAAGAAAGATTAGTAACTTTCTTAAATAAGCTTCTTCTTACATCATCACCAAATGAGTTTGAGGCAGTAGAAGCACATACGCCACTAGAAATTCCGCAAAATCCTCCAACAATCAAACAGCCAAACATGATAAGACCATATTTAACAACTATTCCCACTTTTTCATCAGCCAAATAGTCAGATAAAACTCCCTCATCGACTATTGTTGACATGATTTGAGGAAGTAGTAAGTCAAATACAACCTCAGCAATCATAAATAATGAAGCAAATACTGCCCAATACCAATAAGGTTTTAGAAACTTAAATATCTTCATGTGGCATATCTCCGATTTCCGTAATCTTCTTTATGAGTTTAAGTAAAAGAGCATTTGCCTCTTGTCTTTCGCTTAAGTCAATTCCTTCATAAATCTCATTTTCAACTTCGAACAATACGCTTTTAAACTTATTGTCGTATTCTCTTCCTTTAGGTGTCAAACGAATATTAGTAACTCGCTTGTCATTTGAATCAACTTCTTTTGTTATTAGTCCTTCTTGTTCCATCTTTTGTAAAGTCAGTGAAATTGAAGGAGCAGAGAAGTGAAGTCTCTTCGCAAAATCCAATTGATTGATGTCATCGCCACGGGATAAAATCATAAAAAAAGGACGATATGTCTCGCTTAATCCTGCAGCAATAGTTTTCTCACGCATCAATTGTCTAAATACTCTGCTAGTAAGGTTGGCTAGCATCAATGTACTTTCAATGTTTTCCATATTCACCCCTAATAATTAGTTTTAAAACTAATTATTATTATACGCTCATAGTGCCCTTTTTTCAATATAATTAATAAAAAAAATAGCACTTTTTTTGTGCTATTTTAGTCTATTATTTTTTAACTTTATAATCATCACTAAACCACTTTAATAGTGATGCAACTGCACCTACAAAACTAAGGATTAATGCTACTTGTGCACCCCACCCTAGTTTACCTTCTACTAGTGCCCTAGTTACTTGTGCAGTGATTTGATTGTCCTTAACAAATGAAATGTATTTAGGAATCAAAGCGATTAATACTACACTTACAATGAATAAGGCACTTGATGCAATATCAAACCATTTGTTTTCTTTATCTTTATTAAATACCATTACTACACTGGCAAATAGTGGGAAGAAAAAGCCCATAAATGCTAAGATACTAAATGGAATATATTGGCTAACAAAATCAGTTTTATACCAAGTTTCACCAAATGTCACTTGAAGTCCAGTGTGAACATCGTCAGTTTGACTTACTAATGCTGGAGCTAAAATGCATAGAGTTGATAAAACTCCTAAAACCATGATGGCAATCCAAAGCACTTTGCTTGCAACTGTCAAATTGATATTATATACTCCAGGTCCTCTTTTCTTTGTATTAGCCATAATTATTCTCCTTTATATTTGTCACAAATAGCTCTTGCAATAGCAACACCATTTGCACCGGCTTGAGCAAGTCCACGAGTGATACCAGCTCCATCGCCACCAACATATAAGTTTTTAATTATTGTTTCAAATTTATTATTTACTTCAACTCTATCAGAATAGAATTTAGCTTCAACTCCATAGAACAATGTATGATCACTAGCAATACCAGGAGTTACATGGTTTAGAGCTTCAACCATTTCAACTAATGATTTCATAGTGTTGTAAGGCAAAATCAAACCTAAATCGCCAGGAACTGCTTCTTTTAGTGTAGGTTTAACAAAGCCTTCTTCAATACGTTTCTTTGTTGAACGACGTCCTTTTAGAATATCACCATATTTTTGAACGATTACGCTACCGCCACTTAGTTTATTTGCTAAGTGCGCAATTGATTTAGCATATTCATTAGGATCTCTAAATGGATCATCAAATTCATGAGAAACTAGAAGAGCAAAGTTAGTATTCTTTGAACCAAGTTTTACATCATGGTATGAATGTCCGTTACAAACTGTGATTCCTTCGTGGTTTTCAACAACGACATGACCACTTGGGTTAGAACAGAATGTTCTTACTTGAGTACCAACACTAGTGTTGAAAATGAATTTTCCTTCATATAGGTATTTATTGATATCATTCATAATGATATCGTTAGTTTCAACTCTGACACCGATATCAACACGGTTGTTCTTGAAGTTGATTCCATACTTAGTTAAAACATCTCTTAACCATTCACTTCCACCACGGCCAACGCCTAGGATTACATAGTCAGCATAGATTTCTTCTTTATTTCCAAGTACGATACCTTTAACTAAACCATCATTAACAATGATATCTTCAACGTTTCTTTCAAATACCATATCGATATGGTCTTTTAAAGTCTTATTGATGCTACGTAGAACTTCTAAATTAACTTCAGTTCCTAAGTGACGAACTTGGCCTTTCAAAAGTTTCAATCCCACAGCAATACCTTGACGTTCGATTTCATATACTTCTTGAGTAGTAGGGTCTGTAAGTTCACTTGGTGCACCATGTTCTAGATTGATTTTATCAACGTACTTGATTAATTTTAGTACTTCTTCATCATCTAGATATTCGCTCATCCAACCACCGAACTCATCAGTGATGTTAAATTTACCATCTGAGTATGCTCCACAGCCACCAAAACCAGCAGTCATTGAACATGCAGGTAAGCATCCAGCCTCACCATTAATGATTGGACATCTCTTTATTTTCTTTTCTAGAATTGGACAATGACGATTATTAATATCATGGCCTTTGTCAATTAATAATACTTTTTTATCAGGACACTTAAGCATTAACTCATAAGCTGTAAATATCCCACAAGGACCAGCGCCAACAATAATTACATCATACTTTTTTTCCATATATTATAATTCCTCTCAACTAT
>LVBR01000170.1 GCA_001604495.1 Acholeplasmatales bacterium Tener_01
AAGATTTTATCTAGTGTGAATAAGCGTTTTGGTAATGATACCATTAGACAAGGTTATTATTCATACGATGACAAAGAACAAAAGAAATAACCAAGATTATAGAGTTTTAATTTATAGTTATCCACGTTTTTGAAATTAAACTTCTCTAAAATGGGCTTTTGTGTTAAAATACTACTAGAATTAGGTGAAAAATATGAGTTTAGGACATATTAGTAAATTTATTGTTGATCGTGAGACACAACTTGGTTACATTCTAGTTAAGGATGAAAAAGAGTATTTCCTTCATCGCAATGAAACCAATTTTAAAGTTTTAAATAGTGGCGATACTGTTAATGCTTTTATTTATGTTGATAAAAAAGGACGTGAAGCTGCAACCCTTAACCTTCCTTCAATTACCCTAGATAATATTGGAATGGGTGTAGTTAAAGAAGTCAAAAAAGAAATGGGTGCATTTATTGATATCGGTATCAGTAAAGATATTTTGTTATCTAAAGATGACTTACCTCTATCTTATCGCACTTGGCCACAAGTTAATGACAAAGTATTTTGCTTAATGAAAATTAGAGCAAATAAACTGGTTTTAAAACTAGCAAGTAAAAATGATTTTTTAAAGGTTGAAACATCTACAGTTTATAATGAAGGTGACATGATAGATGGATATTGCTACCGCGTGACTGATGAAGGAGTAAACTTTGTAACTGAAGCATTTAAAGTTATTTTTGTTTACAAAGCATATTTAAGAAAACAATACCGAATTGGAGAAGTGGCCAATATCAAAATCATTCACAAGAATGAAACTGATTATAACGGCTCATTGATTGTTGAGAAGAAGGAGCAAATTCAAGATGACCGTAAGCTCATCTTAGAGTACTTACAAAGCCACAACGGTGTTATGATGATTACTGAAAACTCATCTCCTGAACTTATCAATCATCATTTCCATATGAGTAAAAGTAGCTTTAAACATGCTATTGGTGGCCTATTAAAAGACGGCCTAATTGAGAAGTTAGAAGATAAGATTATACTGTTATAACTTGACAAAGTATTTGGTATTGACTATAATAACAATATAATAAATCGGTGAAGAAGAAGAGTAAGTGAACGATTCATTTTAGAGAGAATTCGGTTGGTGCAAGGATTTAGATTAATTCACTAAAGACACTTCGGAGATTCCTTAGGGGACGAAGATCTCGCGTTAAGAGAAATGAGTGAAAATCTTATTAATTAAACATACTCAAATGTTTATTATGATTTTAATTAAGGTGGCACCACGTTAATAATGAATTATTATCGTCCTTAAAGCAATGACTTGTTTTAAGGACTTTTATTTATATAAGGAGGCAAATTATGGCTTATCAAAAGGTTAAAGGAACACTAGATTATTTCGATTTAGATAGTAAGAAATATCGTTTTATTGAGTCTAAAGTATCTAGTATTGTTAAAGGATATGGCTTTAGTGAGATGATTACACCAATCTTTGAAAACACTGAAGTATTCGTACGTAGTGTTGGTGAGGCTAGTGATATCGTATCTAAAGAGATGTATACATTCTTAGATAAAGGTGAAAGAAGCTTAACTCTACGTCCAGAAGGCACAGCCGCAATCGTAAGATGCTTTGTTGAAAACAAATTATACGCAACTCCTGGCATCAAAAAATATTATTACTTTGGACCAATGTTTCGTTATGAACGCCCTCAAAAAGGTCGTTATCGTCAATTCAATCAATTTGGTGTTGAAGTATATGGAGATGCTAGTCCATATCTTGATTGTGATGTAATCTATTCTGCTTATAAGATCTTAAGTTCATTAAAGATTAAAGGTATTAAATTAAAGATTAATACTATCGGTGACTTTGAAAGTAGAAAGAATTATACAGATGCACTTCGTAACTACTTTAAAGATAAATTAGAGTTTTTATGTGATGATTGTAAGAACCGCTTTGCTAAAAACCCTATGCGTATCTTAGACTGTAAAGTAGATGGTGAAAGTGACATCATTAAAAATGCTCCTAAGATTAAAGATTATCTTACAGATGAAGCTAAAGAGTATTTTAATAACACATTAAAAGCCCTAGATGAATTAAAAGTTCCTTATATTTGTGATGATAATTTAGTTCGTGGACTTGATTACTACACAGATACTGTATTCGAATTTATCAGCGATTTTGATGGTTTAGCTATCTGTGCTGGTGGAAGATATGCTGATTTAATCAAGAGCTTTGATGGCCCGGATATTCCAGGAATTGGTTTTGCTTTCGGTATTGAAAGAATTAAAAACATCATGGAACAAGAAGATTTGTTCCCGAAATTAGATAATCTAACTGATGTTGTTATAATTTCACTTGATGATGAAAGTAAAATTTGTGCCCTTAAACTGGCATCAATCTTAAGAGAAAATAAAATCACTGTTGAAATGGATTATAAGAATAATTCATTAAAACCTCAGTTTAAATTAAGTGACCGCATAAATCCTAAATATATCGTTATAATAGGCGAAGCGGAACGTGAAAGTGGCATTTACACTGTAAAAGATGTTTTAAATAAAAAAGAAGATAAAGTTGAATTAAATAAAATTATTGATTATGTAAAAGGTGAATAATTATGAGTATGAGAACTATATATAATGGTGAATTAAGAATTAGTGATGTCGGTAGACAAGTTACCGTATGTGGCTGGGTAAGTAAGAAACGTAATTTAGGTGGCCTAATTTTCGTTGATTTACGTGACCGTAGTGGTATTTGTCAAATCGTATGTCGCCCAGAACATGAAGGCTATGAGGCCCTAGATAGTGTTCGTAACGAATATGTTTTAAAAGTTACAGGCGTTGTTATGGAGCGTGAAAGTAAAAACTTAAATATCCCAACAGGTGAAGTTGAAATTGAAGCTAGCGAAGTTATTATTCTATCAAAAGCAGTTCAACCTCCAATGTTAATTAGTGATGATACTGATGCCTTAGAAGACTTTAGAATGAAATATCGTTATTTGGACTTACGCCGTCCAGTAATGCAAAAGAATTTAATCATGCGTCATAGTATCGTATCAAGTGTTAGGGGCTTTTTAGATAAAGGTGGCTTTATTGAAGTTGAGACTCCAGTATTCGGTAAATCAACTCCAGAAGGTGCAAGAGACTACTTAGTCCCAAGCCGTGTTCACCCTGGAAAGTTCTACGCTCTTCCTCAATCTCCTCAACTTTATAAGCAACTACTTATGATCAGTGGTATGGATAAATATTACCAAATCGCTCGTTGCTTTAGAGATGAAGACTTAAGAGCTGACCGTCAAATGGAATTTACGCAAATTGACATTGAAATGAGCTTTGTTGACGAAGAAGATGTTTATGAAGTAATTGAAGCCATGATTAAGAAAGTCATGAAAGACGTTAAAGGCGTCAATGTTAAGACTCCATTCGTAAGAATCCCATTCGATGAATGTATGAATCGTTTTGGATGCGATAAACCTGACCTTCGTTTTGGTATGGAACTTATTGACTTTACAGAAATTGCTAAAGACATCGACTTTACAGTATTTAAGAATGTCTTAAACGGCTGCGGAATCGTAAAAGGATTAAATGCCAAAGGTGCTGCACTTAAATACTCTCGTAAAGAACTTGACCGCCTAACTGAAGCTATTAAGAAATATAAAGCTCATGGTCTTGCTTGGCTTAAGAAGGAAAACGGTGAAGTTAGTGGTTCAATTGCTAAATTCTTAACAGAAGATAACATCAAAGCCATCACTAAGAAAGCTGATTT
>LVBR01000171.1 GCA_001604495.1 Acholeplasmatales bacterium Tener_01
TAATTGTTGATGAATTGAATCTATAAAAAATGATGGGTGTTATTCTAAACACTCATCTTTTTTAATTTCTTCTTTATAAGCTTCTTTCTTTTTATCTAGTTTATTAATATATATACCTGCAATAATTCCAAGTACTAGCATAATAGCACTAACAATGTAAACCCAAGGATTACTAAAGTCAATTTCATATTTCTTGCTTGTTAGATAAATCATTGCAAACGGAGATCCAACTAAAAGACCTAAAATTGTACTGTATACTGCTGATGGTGATTTAGATTGGACAAACTTAATTAGTTTTGATACTAAGATTAGACCTAGTAGAACACCTACTAAAAAGCATCCGAATAAGGCAATATTAGCACCAAAATTATTGAACTTAATGACATTGCCTATTACTTGAATTGTTGGTTCGTAATAACCTATTGCCATCATTATCATACTACCACTAACACCAGGGATAATCATTGTTCCACTACCGATTGATCCAACTACTACCATCATTATTAGTGATAGAGGGCTAAGAGTTACTTCTTGAGATTCGCCAGCATTAAGTAGTGTAACAAATACCAATACACCGATTGCTACTATAAAGCATAGAACTTCTTTGAATTTGATACCGTAATCTTTAACTGTCCTAAAGGTTTTAGGAATACTACAAAGAACTAATCCAACAAAGAAGCAAACAGCTTGAAGTGGGAAGTGGCTTAGTATGTATGATATTGATAAGATGTTCGCAACAAGACCCACAAGTAGACCAATTATCATAAAGAAGTCCTTCTTTAAGAACTTTATTGGGTGTTTTGGGGCATCTGAGAAATCCTCAATCATCCTATCATATATATTTAGTAGAATTGCTAGGGTCCCCATTGAAAAGCCTGGGATTGTTGAATCGAGGCCTAAAATGAAACCTTTAAAAAAATCAATTAATTTATTCTTCATATTTTCACCAAGAGTATTATAGCAAAAACTAGCATAAATCACAAGGAACAAATGTATACAAAAAGGGGCTTTTAAGCCCCGTTTGTTTATTTTTGATTTCTCATGTGTGGGAATAGTAAAACATCACGAATTGAATCAGCTTGTCCTAGTAACATTACTAGTCTATCAATACCAATTCCTAGTCCTCCTGTAGGAGGCATACCATATTCAAGTGCTTCTACATAGTCTGTATCCATTTCACATGCTTCATCATTACCTAAATCTTTTTCTTTTAATTGATTTAAGAATCTTTCTTTTTGGTCAATTGGGTCATTTAGTTCACTAAATGCATTGCCATATTCATGACCTTTAATGAATAATTCAAATCTTTCTGTGAATCTTTCATCTTTTGCTTTTTTAGCAAGTGGAGAAATTTCTAGTGGATGACCATAAACGAATGTTGGTTGGATTAATGTATCTTCAACATACTTTTCAAAGAATAAGTTGACGATATGTCCATATGTTCTTTCATGTTTTCCAACTGGAATTTCGTGTTCTTTTGCAAGTTCTAATAATTCATCTAAATCATTTTTATTCCAAAAATCAATTCCAGTAACTTCTTTGATAGCATCAACCATATGAATTCGTTTGAACTTTTCACCTAAATGGATTTCTTCACCATCACAAACAACATCAGTTTTACCTAATACTTCAAGTGTAACTGTGTGGAATAAATCTTCAATTAAATCCATGATTCCTTGCATATCGCTATATGCTAGGTATGCTTCGACTGTTGTGAACTCAGGGTTATGCATTGAGTCCATACCTTCATTTCTGAATAATCTACCAATTTCATAAACGGCTTCCATTCCACCAACAATTAATCTCTTAAGTGGAAGTTCAGTTGCAATTCTTAAGTAGAAGTTCATATCTAAGGCATTGTGATGAGTTACGAATGGACGTGCAGCAGCTCCACCTAAGATTGGTTGTAAGATTGGAGTTTCTACTTCAACAAATCCTTTTGAATCGAAGAAGTGTTGAATTGCACGAATAACTCTTGGACGAAGGAAGGCAAGGCGTTTGCTTTCTTCGTTAACGATTAAATCAACGTAACGATGACGACGAGCTTCTTCCTTGTCTTGAAGACCATGGAATTTTTCAGGGAGTGGACGTAGAGCTTTAGATAGATGAGTATATTCGTTAGCACGAATTGTAACCTCACCAGTGTCAGTACGAATTACTTGACCTTTGATTCCTACGATATCACCAATATCGCTCTTTTTGAATATTTCATATTGGTCTTCACCAACATTATCAAGTCTTACATATATTTGAAGTAAACCAAATTTGTCTTGAATGTGCATAAAGCCAGCTTTACCACTACGACGCTTAGACATGATTCTTCCAGCAACGCTTTCGATGATGCCTAATTCTTCAAGTTCCTCTTTAGTCTTTTCTTCAAACTTAGTTTTGATATCTAATGAATTAGATGTACGTTTATATGCATGTCCAAATGGGTCAATACCACTATCCTTCAACATTTGCATTTTTTCACGACGTACTTTTTCTTGATCGGTTAAATTAGTCACATTTAACTTTTCTTCCATATTTATCACCTCTGTAGATAATATTATATCAAAATTAAGGCATTTTATCAACCAAAAAATGTGAGGATAACCTCACATTATTTATTGTATCCTTCTTTAATTGCAAGAAGAAGTTCATCTGTTAGATAGTCACAGCCCCATTCCCAATACATTAGGCCACCCATTTTGTTATCCATGCACCATTTGCATTTAGCAATTAGGCTTCTAGCATCATCGTATGATATGAATGTTTGACCATCCTTTGACAGTAAGTATGGTTCTTCACATCTTTCATCGTAATAGTATTCGTAGTCTGGGTTGTTTAAGTAGTTCTTTATCATATTGTTATATAATACGCTACCACTCTTTTCCCATTTACCATCAGTTAATACTTGTTTAACACCATAGAAAGCTGCTCCCCAAATCATCTTTTCATTAGGAACACCTAAATCTTGGTAGATTTTAGCTGTCTCTGCCATTGAGCAACTATCCATAGTTCTACCAACTTTATTGGTTTTATCTAACAAAGTTGTGTTTCTAAAAAGGGCAGTGTGGTAATAACCACCATTACTTACCATAGTATATGTCATAATATTGATGTAATCTAAATACTTTATTGAATTTGAAATATCAAATCGACCACTACTCCATTTACCACTAGCAACAGCTGCAGTTAAGAGGTGGTTAGGATTATTGGCTTTAATTGCGGAATAAGCTTCTTTACAAAGAAGTGTGAAGTTTTGCATTTCACTTGTCTTTGGAGTTTCCCAGTCAAAGTCGATTCCATCAAGGTTAAGTTCGTTGATCAGATTAACTAAGTTTTGAGCAGCCTTCTTTCTTAATGCCTCATCTGCGCTAATTTTTGAGAAGGTTGTGGCATTATTGAATGATGCTAAAACGTAAATGCCTTTTTCTTTGCATTTAGGAATAATGTAATTAAGCATCTTTGATTTAATTGGATTGTTGATTGAGGCGTCCTCATTAAAAGTTAAGAAGCAACAATAAACAATATCATTTACTTCAAAGAAGGCATCATCAACTTTATCAAAATTACGATAAATATATCCACCAACAATGTTTTTAAGTTCTTTATAACCTTTTACAGTTACTTCGATTTCTTGCGTTTTCTTTTGATTTTCAAGTGTAATCATAGCAGTTAACTTCACAACAACTGTTTGATAGTTGAGTGTATATTTTCCTTCCTTATTTAGTCTTAGAGGGTTAGAACTAGCCCAAACTATTTTTGCTCCATTATATTCTTCTGGTAATTCAATATCACTAGATACTAGTATTGCGTTATATTTTTGATATAAATAATCAGCTACTGCATCAATTTCAGTTGTATCAAGTTGATATATGGCTTTATCAATACGAGTTTTTGTGCCATTATCATCTTTATATTCAGTTACTATATCAACTAAGATGTAACCTTCAACATCGCTTGGTGTAGCCTCTTTTTCAGTAGAGTTTTTATAGACATCAAATTCTTTTACTACCTCATCATTTAATCCTATTAAAATGTAATGGTACATAAGAGGGTTATCGTCCTGTGGTTCTACTTCAACCTCACCAGGATTAGCAGGGTCAACTTCAGTTGGTTCTACTTCAATATCACCAGGTTCAGTTGGATCAATTTCTTCGGGAGTAATAATATCGGGCTCTTTTTCGTTGTTTGGTACTTCATTATTTTTACAAGAAGCACTAAATACAAAGCAAAGAAGAATTATTACAAATAAAACGTATTTTTTCATATATATACCTCATGTTTATAATATCAAAAAAAGAAGCATTTTTCAATGCTTCTAATTGTTATTACTATCTTCATACATCCAACTATTCCAAGGGAAGTTTTTCCAAGTGTTAACGTGAAGACGGTGAAGTTCTTCAACGCTTACTAAGATCTTACCATTAGCTCCTGGACGCTTTGGATAGAATTCATACCATTCACCATCTAAATACCATCCAAAGTGCGTAGTGTCAGTTACAATTGCAGGGGAATAGACTGTTTTATAGTCAAATGAGAAATTAAATTCCTTTCCATCTTTTGTTCCCTTGTAATGAACGCCACTATGATCAACTGTTAAAGTGCCTTCGCCACAGATTTCAGTTGTCTTTTTATCTTTTAACCACTTGTAATCTGGGATATTACCAAGTTTTACTTCTTCAGTGAATGAGTAATTTGGATTATTTCTTATCTCTTTAATAGTTTCAACTCTTTCCCATTCAACCCATTTAGATGGAGTATATGGGAAATATGAACCGTTTGATGGGACAAATTCATAATAGTCGTTAACTGTAGCTTCGTTGCCACAAACTTCACACCATATCTTTGTTCCATCAACTCTCATTGTAAGTTCCTTGCCACATTTAGGACACTTATAACATAAGGTATCTAAATTAGTAGTCATACCACCTTTATTAACCCACTTTTGAGGGTTAGCTTTTTGCCAGTCGTATTCATCGTGCTTAAAGGCTAGGTTGATTTTATCTTCAATTTCTTGGGCAGTTAGCTTTTCGAGGTCGCTTGGAGTAAACATTAATTTAAGGCTCGCATAAGTATTAGCGTAGCGCTCATCTAAGCACATTTTGGTTGTAGTTAGGT
>LVBR01000172.1:0-3868 GCA_001604495.1 Acholeplasmatales bacterium Tener_01
TATATTATATAGCGTTTTCATTATTTATTCAACAAGAAATTGCACTAGTTTAACTTATCTAAAGCAGATGAAAATTCAAATGTTCTAGTTTCTCCATTATATGTAACATCTACCTTATATCTAACCACTGTTTCTTCCCCTGGATGGTTAATAATATGTCCTTCATTGTCTAAAATGCCAGGTGAAAGGCTTGTCCACTTAAATGTAACATCCTTTAAAACAGTTTTTCCATAATAGAATATTTCAACCATATTTAAGAATTCTTCCCAACGATGGTTTTCTCTCATTACACAAGGACAGTTCTTTCCACTAAAATCGTGGTGTTGTTTAACTCTATCAAGTCCTAAATTATAATCAATTAATAATTCCGCAACTAACTTAGCGCAGCGTCTCATTACATTTGTATAGTTACAGCCATAATTTACACATGTTTCAATACCGATACCATTTCTATTACCACCACCAATAGATTGATATTTGTAATAATCATTGTAATATGTCTCACCATATACATGACTTCCGTCACCAGCATGATATGCTACTTCATCAAGTGGAAGTTGTTGAACGGCATAGTTTTCATCAATAACAAAATGCCAAGATACATAATCACCATTAGGGTCGTTGTTGATATTATTCAAATAATTAGCATGAGCTAAGGCATCAGCAGATGGTGATGTATTCCAAGTATCATGGACTACAATGTATTGTGTTGATGTCTTTTTAATGCCTGTACGGCAATGTCCATATGTATAATCAAGCATTCTATCAGTTATCACTGATTTGTCTTCTGTATAGAATAATAAATATCCATATTCTAAAACAGCATTTTTCTTATATCCTTCTTGTCCACCATATGTATAATATGTGAAATTAGTGATATGTTCTAAAGCAATATAAGATAATATCTTATTAACGCCTTCCCAAACATCTGTTATTGCTTTTCCTAAAGCATTAAATGAATATGTCACGCTTATAGTACTATCTCCTATCTTTGATGTAGCCACAATCGATACAACTCTATCGTTAATTGGTACATTATATTTACCACTTTCAGTTAAAATTCCAGGTGAATTTGATTTCCAAGTAATTAAAGCATTATATTTTGGATATGAAGAAGGTAAATCTAGGTCACTTTCTAACTCGGCAATTCCACTAAACTTGCTATCAAGCCAATCTTTTACTTCAAAATTCTTTTCATTATCAGATAGTTTTAATACTGTTGTTTGAATTTCTATTTGACTTACTTCACCATTATATTCAATAGTACAGCTTAATGTTACTAAAATATCATTATCAGGGTCTTTAGTGATATAGCCTTCATTTGTTAAATGTTCTTTATCACTTGAATCCCAAGTAATAGTTGAACGATAACGATTATGTGTTATTGGTAAGCGAATTGATGTAGTTAAAGTCTTTGGTACTTCTTTTTTAACCCATTCTTTAATAACATCCATTTCAGTTCCCCAACCCTTTAGAGTAACTGTAATATCAACTTCTTTTTCTTTACCATTTAAAATAATGGTTACAAACAAGTCATTTTCTAAATCTAAAATTGGAGCAGTAAACTTACCATCACTAGTTAAGTATTCATCTTCACCACTTTCCCAAATCAGTTCAGCTTTAAATTCTTCTAAATAATCAGGAAAAGTGATATCTTTATCAATTTCAATTCCATCAAAATTGTCCCTCAAATACTTTTCAACATCATTAAATGTATATGTACTTGGTGGGTCTACTGGAGTAGTTGGGTCTGGTTCTACAGGTTCTGTAGGTTCGGGATCTACTGGAGTAGTAGGATCTTGTTCTACCGGATCAGTAGGATCAGGATCAACAACCGGTGGATCAACTGGTTTTGGGTCATTTTTTTCTTCCCCGCAGCCAACCAGTGCAATTATAAAAGCAAGTATAAATACTAAAAATAAACCTTTAATTATATTTTTCATATTATTCTCCTATTTAAATTCAAGTAGAGTTGATGTATATGTGTATTCTTTTGTAACACCATCATAAGTTACGATTACTTTATAACTTACTTCAACTGAATCTCCTGGGTGATTAATTACACTTCCAGTATCATCCATAATTTCAGGTGACAAACTTACCCATTCAAAGTGAACTCCTTGAAGTTCAGTTTGTGCAAACATCTCAAGTCTAATTAAATCAAGTAATTCATTCCAACGTTCTGCGTGTCTTATGACTTGTGGGCAATCTTTACCACTGAAATCCCAGTGTTGTTTAACTCGATCAATTCCTAGATTATATCTAATTAATAACATTGCCACAAGCTTAGCAAGGCGTCTCATACATTTATTAAAATCAATTCCAGAATAAACACATGTTTCAATAGCTACACCGTTTTGGTTTCCACCACCGATTCCACCGCTCCATGTTTCACCAAACACATGACTTCCATCCCCAGCATGCCATGCGATTTCTCCAATTGGAACGTGTTGATATGTTTCATGGTCATCGATTGAAAAATGCCAACTAGCAACTCTATCAGTTGTGTGGATATATTCATTTAATCCTTTGGCTGTTGCGGTTGGTGCGGCCATTCCTGTATTATGAACAACTATATATTGGGTACTACTACGATATTGATCAGGCTTTAATCCACTTCCTCTTGGAAGATAGTCTTCAATAATAACCATTTCTGCCTCATCATAAAATGGTAGGTATCCAATATTTTGAGTTGGAACATTGTAATATCCTTCTTCACAACCGTATAAAGTAAATCTTTGAGTCTTAATTTCTTTAATATTAATAAAATCTAAGAAGCTTTCAATCTTATCCCACATATCAGTATTATTTAGTCCCATTACTTTAACCGAATAAGATAAGGCTTCACTTTTAACTCCAACTCTTACATTGACAGTTAACACAACATCTTCATCATGGAATGGTGCTTTATAGATTCCTTTACTGCTTAGGATTGTTGGATTAGAACTATTCCATATAAAATTAGCATCATATTCTTCTAAATATGTAGGTAAGTCGATATCTGATGAAACATTAGAAATTAAATTAAAGTTAGCCTCTAACCATTCTTTAGCATAGCTAATTCTTTCCCCATCGCTTACTTTATTAACAGTAACAGTATAATCAAAACTTCTACTTTCACCACCAATTGTAATTGTACATGTTAATACACATGTTTGGTTTTGGGTCATTAATTTATGAATTGTACCATCATCTTCAATAATTTCAGGGTTTTTACTCTTCCATGACAGTGTTGCATCGTGTCCATTAACTTTATCTCTTAGTTGAATATTTGATGCCACAACCTTAGGCATTGATGAAGAAAGCTCATAATTTATAACATCGAATTCATCCCCGTAGCCTTTGTATAAAACTGGGAGGAATAATTCATACTCTACCTTGTCAATAACGATTACAAACAAAATTTCGCTCTCATAATCCAAAATTGGAGCAGTGTATTTGCCATCATCGCCTAAAAAGTGATCAAAGTCATAAAATTCTATTTCTAAATCATAATCAGGATGTTTAATTGGAAGTGGGAAATCTTTATCAATAACATAGTCAGTATATAATTCTTCCAACCATTTAAAGATAATATCTTTTTGTTTTACTAAATCCTCTTCTTTATCTTCCTTATCGTCCTTATCATCTTTATCTATAGTAGGATCACTATCTTTATTAGGATCTTCTTCAACGATAGTAGGATCTTCTTTTTCGTTATTATCATTATTTTCTTTTTGAGTATTAGTGCATCCAAAAGTAAATAATAAGATAAATAGTAATACTAATATTTTAAAAACATTTTTCATAATTATTCCCTATAAATTGATTAAAAAATCAATTCCTTTTTACACTATTATTATACCAAATTATATTCAGTTGTCCATAA
>LVBR01000172.1:3887-6180 GCA_001604495.1 Acholeplasmatales bacterium Tener_01
ATCAAATATGCCACCGGCAATCATAAATCCTAATGCAATTCCAATTAAAATTGCTAGTAGTTTTATTTGCCATGTTGAATTGGGCTTAAAAAGTTTAGAAAAGTCTAGAGCCATTAAGGCAAAGTATGTGGCAATGGCAATTATTGCAACAATCGCAAAATACCAAATTAAATAAAATGTATCAGGCATTTTCATCAACCCATCTAGCAAGCGTGAATAATAAATCAGATAAGCGATTTATATATTCAAGTAATACTTTACTAACTTCATTTTCTTTTGCGTATTCAACAATTCTTCTTTCAAGCCTTCTAATAGTAACACGAGATGCATGAATTAATGCCCCTTCCTTAGTTTCACCAGGAATAATAAACTTATTTATATCTTTTAGGTCGTTTTGATATGTATCAATTAACCCTTCAAGGTTACTAACTGCATCAGTTGTTATTAATCCCTTAGAATATCCTAATAAATCACTACCAAAATCGAACAATTCTTTGATGATATTTAATAAGATATCTCTAATTTCAGTTTTAGCTACTTCACACTTAGCTAATGCTAAAGAAGTTTCAGCCTCATCTAGTGTTCCTTCGATTTCAATTATTAGATCTGATTTATATACACGGCCATCTTTGGCATCAGTTAAAAGATTATCACCACTTTTAGTGTATATAGCCATTATTTTGTACCATAGATTCTATCGCCACAGTCACCAAGACCAGGAACGATATATCCAATGTCATTTAATTTCTCATCTAAAGCCGCTTTCTTGAACTCTCTTGATACCTTCAGGAGCACCAACCAAACCAACGTAGCGAATGTTTGTAATACCTCGTTTATTTAAAACGTTGATTGCGTGGTCAACACTACCACCTGTTGCAAGCATTGGATCAACTAAAATAACGAATGCCTCTTTAATGCAATCAGGGAATTTAGCATAATATTCTTTTGGTTCTAATGTTTCTTCATCACGGTATAATCCTAAATGTCCAACTTTTGCAGTAGGAATTAGGTTCCAAATTCCTTCAACCATACCCATACCAGCACGCATGATAGGAACTATTACAACTTCTTTTGCTAGTTGACATCCTTTACAAGCTGTAATTGGTGTATTAACATCAATAACTTTAGTTGGAAGATCTCTTGTGATTTCATATGCCATAAGCATTGCAATCTCAGATAATAAATCTCTAAAATCCTTTGTTGATGTGTCCTTGTTACGCATAATTGATAATTTGTGATCAATTAGTGGATGATCAAAAATAACTACTTTACCTTTCATTTTCTGCCTCCTCAATCATTTTCACTCGATTCAGATGCCTTCCGAAGGTAAATTCTGTGTTTAGGAAGGTATCGACGAATTCTTCTGCTTCATCAATCAATGTATATTTTTGTGACAAGCATAAAACATTGCTATCGTTATGTTCTCTTGTAAGACGTGCCATATCATTATTGTGTACTAATGCTGCTCTAATGCCTTTGTATTTGTTTGCACAAATGCTCATACCAATGCCAGTTGTACAAACTAAGATACCCCAATCTGCTTCTTTCTTTTGAACTGCCTTACAAACAAGGCCACAGTAAACGGGATAATCTACTCTTTCTAAAGAAAAGCACCCTTCATCAATAACGTCATAACCCTTACTCTCTAAATAAGATTTCAACTTTTCTTTAAGTTCAAATCCTCCGTGATCAGAACCAATTGCAATTTTCATAAAATTATACCTCTATTTTTCACATTCTTCAACAAATTTCTTAATTCTATTTAATCCATCCTTAACTTGTTCAAATGGACAAGCGATGTTTAAACGTACATATCCCACAAAGTCTTCAGAGTATTTAGTACCACTATTTAGTAAAACTCCGTGTTTTTCTAGTCCTTGAAGTAATTCATCTTGTGAAAGTTTTAAATATTTAAGATTGATCCACATTAGATATGTAGCTTCAAGCTTATAAACTTTAGCATTTGGAATGTTTTCTTTGAAGAACTTATAGACATAATCACGAGTATTAGTTAGATATTCGTTTTGTTCTTCCATCCAACTTTTACCGTTTTTATATGCCTCTTCACAAGCAACTAAAGCAAATAAGTTAGGTGTACCCATTGAAGCACTATTAATCATTTCTTTAAACTTTTCTCTAAATGATTTGTTTTTAATGATGATATTTGCACTTTGAATACCGGCAATATTAAATGTCTTTGAAGGAGCGCTACATACAATAATCTTATTGTAATCATTGAAATAATTGATGATTGTTCTAAACTTACTATCCTTCATGATGATATCACCATGTA